>JAIFKY010000102.1 GCA_020049345.1 Anaerolinea sp. | reverse complement strand
TTGCGCCGCCCAGTGATTCCGAGTCGATCACTTCGCCTGTGACGGCTTTGATCACATCGGGACCTGTGAGAAACATGAATGAGGATTTTTCGACCATGATGACCAGATCGGTCAGGGCTGGTGAGTATGCCGCGCCGCCCGCGCAGGGTCCAAGCATGACGCTGACTTGCGGGACAACGCCTGAGTACTGCGCGTTGCGTCTGAAAATTTCTGCATAACCGCCCAGTGAGCGTACGCCTTCCTGAATGCGCGCGCCGCCTGAGTCGATTAGCGAAATAAATGGCACGCCGTTGCGAACTGCCAGATCCATGACGCGGCAAATTTTATGTGATTGCATTTCACTCAGCGTGCCGCCGTAAATTGTAAAATCCTGTGAATATAAATAAACTGTCCGCCCGTTGACTTGTCCGTAGCCGGTGATGACACCGTCACCGTAAAACTTGTCTTTCAATAAATTCAGTTCGTCACCCTGGTGTGTGATGAACGGCTCGATCTCATTGAAGGTGTCTGGGTCAAGCAATAATTCAACCCGTTCACGCGCGGTCAATTTTCCTTTTGCGCGTTGTTTTGCGTTGCGTTCCTCGCCGCCGCCTTCGAGCGCTTTGGCGCGGACTTTTCTCAACTCAAGAATTCTGGGATCTTCACTTGTCATATTAAGTCCTTTACCGCTTATTGTAGTTAACAAACCTCAGGTCTAAAAAATAAGGTTGGTTATTGCGCGGTACTTTGCAGGTGATAAATTTCACAAATCAAAGTATAGCACGGGGTTCAATATAATCCAGTGATGGATGACACGCAGGCAATAGGATAATAATCCGCCTCCCTATTGTGCTGACAAAACAAGTAGTCGCTTAAGGTTTGTGTGTTCTTGGGTCTTTGACTAAAAATATAAGGATACCGATCATGAAAATGGAGAGGACAATGGAAATTGAAAATGTGGGAAGGAAACCAGCTGCGTCCACGATCCAGCCGCCGAGCAGGGGGGCGATGATGGTGGCGGGGGCTGTGAGTGTTTGGGAAAGCCCAATGTACAGCGGGCGTTCGGTTTCATTGCCAAATTCTACGGTCATAACCATGCCAATGGTCCAGATGGAAACGTTGGCGAGTCCTGTGAGGATAAAGATGGGATAGAACCATAGGATGGATGCCGCATTCCAGGCGAGGACGGCGCTGAGCAATGCCGCAAATGCGCCGAAGATGAGCATGGCACGGTGTCCGATGCGGTCTCCGATGCGACCCATGCCGATGTTTGCAACAGTCTGTGAGATGGTGAGTGTGGCGGTGAGAAAGCCCGCAGTGACGGTATCCATGTTGAATTGGCGCAGGGCGTAAATGATGTAGAACGAAAATCCCATGGTGGCGAATTGCGAGAGGAATCGCGCGGTGAGGAACCAGTTGAAGTTTGCGTCTTTGCCCAATATTCTTTTGGTGTCATCCCAGAAGTGCGTCTTTTCTTCTGGAATAACTTTCTCGGTATCTTCGGGTTCGCGTGTCTGTGCGAGCGCAATCCATGACAGGGCGAAGAAAACGCTTGCGATGAGGAAACAAGCCGCAAAGTCGAAGGGCGAATCGAGGTAATCCAAAAGATAGCCTGCGGCAACTGCCGATCCACTGATGAAGAGGTTGGCGAGTCCGGCTTGCAATCCAAAAAATGTGCCGCGTGTTTCGGGCGGAATAATCTTTGAGATCATGGATGTCCATGAATTGGCTGTGAATCCGCCGCCGAGTCCCTGCCAGATCAATAACATGAAAGTGATGACAAGACCCGCCTGCAAGCCAATGGTCGGAAGCAGCAGGGCGACGATGGCAAATCCCAAAAATGGAACGCGCTCGTGGATGGTGTTCATGATCACACTGCGTTTGTACTTGCGTAAACGTGAGACGTAACTTGCGGTGAATAACTGGGGCAATTGCCAGCCGACCGAATGAATGGCGGGGACAAGACCGATCAATAAGGCTGAGGTGGTCATTGAGGAGACAAAAAGAGGCAGGATGGTGCCGAAGGACGCGAAGCCTAGCGCCACGCCAAAGAGACTGCCGTCCCAAAGGCCGACAGTAACGTTATGTTTCAGGTTTTCGCGGATGTTTTTTTCGAGTGTTGTGAGGGGAAGCATGAATTGATTTTACCATTTAGGATTTGAGGCTTGACAGATTTATCTTTTTGCGTAAAATAAAAACGAACGTTCGTTCATTTTTATGCAGGAGATTGAAGCTATGCCCGTTAAATCAAAAGATGCTCCCACAAAAGGTGAAACCACCCGCCTCACCATCGAAGACGCCGCGGTTGAATTGTTCATGGCGAATGGCTATCATGCCACATCCATGCGCCAAATTGCGGAGCACTCAGGGATCGCGTTGGGTGGCATCTACAATCACTTCTCCAGCAAGGAAGAACTTTTTGAAGGCATTATTGTGGATAAGCATCCATACAAAAAAATATTGCCTTTGGTGCTTGAAGCGCAGGGCGATACCGCCGAGGATTTTCTGAAAAATGCCATGCAGATTGTCATCACCGAACTTGGCAGGGAACCGTACTATCTTAAGTTAATGATGATCGAATTCGTTGAGTTCAACGGTGGGCATGGGGCGGCGATGTTGAAGGAGATTGCGCCAACTGTTTTGCCTGTCTTTGAGAAGGTCATTAAGACAAGAAAGGACCTACGCGTAACCAACCCTGCCATGCTCATGCGTTCCTTTTTTGGCATGGTGGTTTCCTACCTCATCACTGAAATGGTCATTTCCAATTCAGTCATCAGCAAACTCCTGCCCAAAAATTCCATGGAGATTTATGTGGATATTTTTCTGCACGGAATTATAAAAACAAAGGATGAAGGATAAAGGATGAATGATGAATTCAAAACCAAAAATCTAAAATCCTGTTCTTTTTTCATCCTTCATGCTTCACGCTTGCCCAGAACTGCAAGCGCTGGGTAATTCATCCTTTCCATTCGGAGTTCACATGTTCAATTCCCGTATCTTCTCCATTATCCGCAAGGAATTCCTGCAGATATTCCGCGACCCCCGTACGCTGGCGATGATCATCATTATGCCGATCATGCAACTATTCCTGCTGGGTTATGCGGCAACCACAGATGTCAAGAATATTTCCATGACGGTCTGGGATCAAAGCCAGACCGCGCAATCACGCGCCCTGCTGGATGCCTTCCGCGCGGCAGATTATTTCACCCTTGATTATTCTGTCGGTTCGCAGGAAGAATATCAAAAATTAATCGAGTCCGGTGATACGCGCGTCGCGCTGGTCATTCCGCCCGATTATGACCGCCGTATGATTGAAGGTGACGCCCAGGTATTAATGGTACTGGATGGTTCAGATGCCACCGTTGGCGCCACTGCGCTCTCCACTGCGCGTCTCGTTGGGCAGGCGTATTCTACAAAGATACTCGGTGAACAAGCCCTGCTTAGCGGACGAAGCAAAGTCCCAGCCGCGCCTGTGGAGGTTCGCACACAGGTTTGGTACAACCCTGATCTTAACAGCGCTTTCTTCAATATTCCCGGCGTGATCGGCATGATTCTTTCCTTCATTACCTCAATTCTCACGGCAACAACCATTGTGCGCGAGCGTGAACGCGGCACCATCGAACAATTGATTGTGACGCCCATTCGCTCATGGGAATTGATTGCCGGTAAATTGTTGCCCTACGTAATTTTGGGCTTTATCGAGACGGCTGAGATATTACTGATCGGGCATTGGTGGTTTGGCGTTCCCATCCGTGGCAGCGGCGGGCTGATCGTTCTCACATCAGGCTTGTTCCTCATGTCCAGTCTCGGCATTGGATTGTTCGCTTCAACCATGGCAAACACCCAGCAGGAAGCCATGATGACCGTGATGATGTTCAACCTGCCGATGATCTTCCTCTCAGGGTTCTTCTTTCCCATTGCGGCAATGCCGAAATTTTTGCAGATCGTTTCCTATGCCATTCCGCTTCGTTACTACCTGATCATCATCCGCTCGCTTCTCATTAAAGGCGTTGGAATTGTAGCCATTCAAAGCGAGGTGATTGCGCTTGTCGTCTTTGGCGTGGTCATTATGGGCGCCGCCTCCCTTCGTTTCCGCAAGCGACTTGATTGATGTCATTGTCCGCTATAAAAATATTATTTTCCAAAGGAGTTACACATGAATCCTAAACAACTACCCATGCCCGTTCGAATCGTTCTTGCCCTCGTTGTAGTTGGCGCATTGATTTACGTCGTCTTTCGCACTCTTAATGTCTCTGACAATGGCGATCTAACCGCCTCAGGCTCCATCGAAGCCACCATTGTAAATATCTCACCTGAACTTGCCGGAAAAGTTGTGGCTGTGGATGTTGAAGAAGGCACGCTGGTGGCGATGAATGATCCGCTGCTTCACCTTGACCCAAGCCTGTTGACTGCCCAACGGGACATCGCCGCCGCCCAAGTGGATTCTGCCAACGCGGCTCTCGCATCCGCCCAGACCAAATATGACCAAACCCTGCAAGCCGCGCTCTCCACGCAGGAACTTTCGCGCGCAAAAGATTGGCGTTTATCCGCGCCTGATGAATTCAATCAACCCGCATGGTATTTTGAACAAGCAGAACAGATTTCCGCCGCGCAACTCGAAGTGGACAATGCAAAGATCGCCCTTGATGATTCACTCAAGAATCTTGATCAAGTCATCGCCGATTTGAAAAACGCGGAATATATCAACGCCGAGAAGAAAATCACCGAAGCCCGCGCCGCATTTTTGGTTGCCGACACCGTCAAAGTTCAAGCTGAAAATGCCGCCCAAGGTGGCGGACTTCAAGATGCCGCTTATGATTATTACAACATCAAACTCGATGAACTCAATGCCGCGCAGAAAGACTTCAACGCATTGACCGATACCAAAGCCGAAGACGATGTCCAATATGCGCGCGGACAGGTTGTCGTTGCCCAACAACGCTATGATGCTGCGTACACCCGCCTGCTTTCTCTGCAAACTGGCGCGCAATCGCCTGCCGTTGTCTCAGCGCAAGCCGCCCTAGATCAGGCGCAAACAGCCGTTCAGCAGGCAAAAGCCAACCTTATTTCCATTGACACACAAATTACCAAATTGGATGTATTCGCCGTCATGGATGGGGTCATCCTCACCCGCAACGTGGAACCCGGTGAATTTGTCCAGCCTGGCGCGGTTGCCCTGACCATGGCAGACATCACCGACTTGACCATCACCGTCTACGTCCCCGAAGACCGCTACGGAAAAATCAGCATGGGACAAACCGCCGATGTCCGCGTAGATTCCTTCCCCGACCTGACCTTCACCGCCACCGTAATCCACGTGGCTGATCAGGCTGAATTCACCCCGCGCAATGTCCAAACCGTCGAAGGACGAAGCGCCACCTTCTACGCCATCAAATTAAAAGTCCAAGACCCCGATGGAAAATTAAAGATCGGTATGCCTGCGGATGTGGTGTTCAAATAAAAAGTAATTGGTGATTAGTAAATAGCGATTGGTTGGTGGTCGAGTAGGGCTGGGTGTTTTTCCAGCCCGTATCGAGACCAGCGGTGACGGTAAACTCTTATGACAAATTATCTTGTGCAAGCATCCAATTTACATAAAAATTTCGGCAGCGTCCATGCCGTGAACGGCGTTGACTTGAACGTCAAATCCGGCGAAATCTATGGGCTGGTCGGCTCGGACGGCGCGGGAAAAACGACCACCATGCGCCTGCTGGTTGGCGCGTTGTTGCCCACGCAAGGCGAGGTCTCCATTTGCGGCTACGATTTGCAAACACACGTCGAACTGGCTCGCTCGACCATCGGCTATCTCTCGCAAAGATTTTCAATGTACGAAGACCTGACCGTGCTGGAAAACATCCGCTTCTTCGCTGAAATTCGCGGACTTTCTTCCTCTGAATGGCTGCCACGTTCAATGGAAATTCTTGAATTTGTTGGGCTTTCCAACTTCAAAGACCGCCGCGCAGGACAACTCTCAGGCGGCATGAAACAAAAACTTGGGCTGGCTTCCGCGCTCGTCACACGCCCGCGATTGCTGCTGCTCGACGAACCCACCACAGGCGTAGACCCCGTCACCCGCCAGGATTTTTGGCAACTGGTTATTAAATTAGTTTCGCAATCCATTCCGGATTCTCCCCCCATTTTCGGAGAAAATGGGGGGATGCCCGAAGGGCAGGGGGGGGGCGTTTCCGTCATCATCTCCACCCCGTACATGGATGAAGCCTCGCGCTGTCACCGCGTTGGGTTTATGAAAGCCGGCAAGATCATCGCCGAAGACACACCGTCCAATTTGCGCGCGCGGCTGAATGGTCGCGTGCTTGAGTTGCGCGGAAACCCCATCAACACGCTTCGCCATGCCGCGCATCAAGATCAAGATGTTGAGGATGTCGCCGCATTTGGCGACAAACTGCACGTCCGCATCCGCGAAGGAAAATCTGATCTTGTTATCAAGCGTTTATCTGATCAGATCAAATCTGTGGGCGCAACCATTACAGAACTGCGCGTCATCCCACCCGCGCTGGAAGATGTTTTTATTGCATTATCGGAGTCAAACCATGACTGAGCCAGTGATCGTTGTCGAAAACCTCACACGCAAATTTGGCAATTTCGTCGCCGTGGATCACATCAACTTTGAAGTGCAACCTGGCGAAGTTATTGGTTATCTTGGTCCAAACGGCTCAGGCAAAACCACCACCATCCGCATGTTGCTTGGCTTGCTCAAACCCAGCGACGGCAAAGCCACCGTCCTGGGCTACGATGTTTTCAAACAAAGCGAAGAAATTCGGATGCGCGTCGGGTACATGTCGCAGAAGTTCGCCATTTATGATGATTTGACCACCCTTGAAAATTTGACATTCTACGGCGGCGTGTATGGGATTAATGACAAAGCCCGCATCCAACACACCCTTGAACTGGTCGGACTCAATGGGCATGAGAATACCCTGACGAGTTCCCTCTCCACGGGCTGGCGGCAAAGACTTTCGCTTGGCATTGCATTGGTGCATGAACCCAAATTATTGTTCCTCGATGAACCCACCTCTGGCGTTGATCCCACCGCCCGCCGCTTATTTTGGGACCTCATCTACCAACTGGCAGAAAGCGGTGTGACCATTTTAGTCACCACACATTACATGGACGAAGCCGAATACTGCGAGCGAGTCGCCGTCATGCGCGACGGAAAATTATTGGCGATGGACACGCCAACCAACTTAAAGAAATCAATTATCACGGGCGATGTTTGGGAAGTGTTCGCTCATCCATTGGAGAAAGGCTTGGAAGTCCTCACCGCAATGGATGGCGTGGAACGTGTCGGGTTGGCTGGTGATCATTTACGAGTCATCAGTTCACGGGCTCGCACTGAGCAGAGTCGAAGTGTAGGCAAAGACACAATGCAAAGCCTGTTAAGTGAAAAAGGAATCAGCGTCGAAAAAATCGAAAGAGGCGAACCCACTCTGGAGGATGTATTCCTGTCGCTGGCTCGGTAATTAAGAAATGACAGTCACCTTTAAGTGACTGTCATTTGGTTATTGCTCGGGGGTGACAATTGCCATGATCAAATAAGCAATTGCAACGCCAGGACCAGTGAGGAAGATACCCAGCACGAATAACAGGCGGATGACAGTTGGATCAATGTTGAGATAATCTGCGAGACCGGCGCACACGCCCGCAATCATGCGGTTGGATTTGCTTCTGGTGAGGGTTTTGGTGTCGTTCATTTTTTTCTCCTTTTGTTTTAGGTGACAGTCACTTTCAGAAGTGACTGTCACCTTTTATTACGCAGAGGAACAAAAAGAGTTGCGCGATTTTATTTTGTTTGACCTGAATTTGCATCCACCATCATTCCTGAAGTATCCACAGCCTCGAAGTCATTCCCCGTCAGCACATCCAATTGATGCAGCATGTCGTTATCCCAGCGTTCATCGGGCGCGCCGTTGACGTACCAGTTTGCGCCGTTGTCTGCGAGGATGATGCCGTAGGTTTTCATGGCTTGCAAAATGATCTGCAATTCACGCGGGAAACCTGAGATGTCATAACCTGCTTTCAAGCGGAAGCGCGCGCCCATCGGCGGGACGCCCGCTTGTGTTTCTTCATTGGGATGTCGCGCGGGCCAGATATACCCCGCTGATTCCGCGACAGTGAAGCGCAGGGCGTGTTTGATCTCGCCTGCCGCAATTTCATCGTAGCGCGCCAAGCCTGGCAAAATGGGCAAGCCTGCCAAATCTGCCGATGTCCACGTGAGCGGGCGCAGGGTGTTCGAGTTCAAATCCCAGATCGCGCCAGAGCCGCCGCTCCATGTGCCATTGTCGAAACTGGCGTCGTAAATTTCGTACAGCGTGCAGGTGTCTGTGTCGATGGTCAGGATGTGATGATCGGAGCCATATTCTCGATTTGGATTTTCAGGAATGGGGTAAGGTCCCGCGTCTGATTCATCGGGATAATAAAATCCGACTTCAAACTTCGGGACGGTTGATCCGGCTGCGACATTGTATGGGATTCCGATTGGGCCGCCGTCCCATGTGCCTGAGCCAAAATCCATGTGGAAGGGTTCACTGCGCCCGATGCGATCAATCCAAGCATCTGATTCAGCGTGGACGGGGAGATTATCTACGCGGGTGTTCCAGTAATTATTCTTTGGGAAGATGGGACAATTGGCGATGAATGTTTCAGCAGGGGAAATATCGCCCGCAGGCGTGGCAGGATCGGGCGTAGCGGGCGGCGTTTGTGTTGATGTGGATTCTGCGACAGGCGGGTTAAATGTCGCCGGCGCAGGAATCGGTTCGGGGGTCGAAGTCCAATTAATAGTGGCGCTGCAAGCCAGCGTTGTCAGGATCAACAGGGCAAGGGAAATTGTTTTTTTATTTTTTATGCGCAGAAAAATTCCAAGTGAAATAAAAGCTAAAACTTCCAAGCCGCGATAGAGAGTTGCCCAACTTAATCGCAAAGAAAATGCGCCGTAAAAATCGAGGTATTGATTTTTATCCCAGATGGGGAAAGGCAGCCAGATGCGGTTGAAAATAAATACAGCCGCGAGCATTGCTCTAATTTGCAGGTTTGATTTTTGCGGAGCAATCAAGCCGATCAAAATGATCTGCGGCAGAAAAAGAAAGGTGGCGAACCTGAAAAAATCGGTGCCGCCAAAGAAACTGAGAATTAAGACGAGGATGGTGTACGCGTAT
>JAIFKY010000127.1 GCA_020049345.1 Anaerolinea sp. | reverse complement strand
TGCTGACGAAGCAGGATCAATTTCGGGCGGCGGCGCGGCGGCGGGCTGAATCAGCTTTCGGGCTTGATCAAATGGTCGAGTCGTATCTCAAAGTATTGCTGGAGGATTAAGTCATGGATCAGGAAGTTTACGAATTTTTGTTGAAGCATTTGGGCGGCATCATGAACAATGACATCGCTTCATATCACGAAACGACGGCGGAGGATTTGACGCTGTACGAGTGGTGGGTCACGCCGCACCGATTGGATGGACTGCCTTTCCACGAGTTTATGATGACATCGAATGCGTCAAACGGATCAGTCTTTGGCGCAGAGGAAAAAGGAAAGACGCGCTTTGATCTGTCAAATTTGCTCATTCAACGATATGGAGATTCTGCGATTGCGAGTTACACGCTTCTTATCAGCACTGCGTTGCCCGAAGGCGTGAAGGTCGCCGCGCACAACGAAAGCCGCGTGATGATAAAGTTGGACGGCGCGTGGAAGGTGGTGCATGTGCATAAATCACCCGCGTACACCGCGCCGCATGTTGGGTAGCGGAACAACCACCAAGACACGAAGACACCAAGTCTCAAAGATTATTTATGGAGAACCAATGCCAACAAACCTGATAAATCCGCTTCCTCCTGAAGATGAGCGTATTGCGCGATTGATCGTTGATGCCGCTTATACAGTCCACAAAACCTTGGGCGCTGGCTTGCTGGAAAGTGTTTATGAAACCTGTTTATGTCATGAACTTGGAAAAAGAGGTGTGACTTATAAACGACAAGTGATTGTTCCCTTGGTTTATGATGGTATAAAATTCGCGGAAGGGTTTCGTCTGGATATTCTTGTGGAGGAACACATCATCTGTGAATTGAAGTCTGTTGAAAGGATGGAAAATGTTCACCTTTCTCAAATGCTAACCTATTTGAAGTTAACAGGAAACCGACTTGGTTTTCTTATCAATTTCAATGTTTCTTTGATTAAGAATGGTCTTCGACGGATAATTCTTTAAAAGGCAAAGGTTTAGAGCGAAAAAACTTTGCGTCTTCGTGTCTTTGTGACTTTGTGGCTCAATTATCAAAACTATGCATAATTCTTCGCGTTCCTATGATTTTCTCTGGCTGGGTATTGCCTTATTTCCCTTGCTGATTATTGCTGTTCTTTTGCCCGTCCAGCCGCATGATTATTGGTGGTATCTCAGGCTTGGCAGGGATGTTTTGGAAAGCGGCGCTGTGCCAATTGTGGATACCTACAGTTCGGTTCAGGCGGGGCAGCCGATTGTGTATCAATCGTGGCTGTCGGCGGCGATTCTCTGGCTGGTATACAAAGCAGGTGGAATTCCGTTGACCATTTTGCTGGTCGCCGCGTTGATCGGGCTCACCTACGCCCTGCTCTGGCAATTGATGCGCGAGGGCGGAGTTGGTCCGCGGCTGGCAACTTTGCTCACACTGTTGGCGGGACTTTCGGGTAGCAACAACTGGGGCGTGCGTCCGCAACTTTTTGCATATCCGCTGTTTCTGGCGGTCTTGTGGATTTTATTGAAGTGGCACAAGCACGAACAAAAAAATCTCTGGCTTCTCATTCCGCTCAGTTGGGCGTGGGCAAACCTGCACGGCTCGTTTATTTTATTTTTTATCCTCGTCGGCATTGCCTTTGTCTTTGGCGCGGGCGACCGTAAAAAACTTTTTTGGGTTGCGCTGGCGTCCCTGGCTGTGACCCTGCTCAATCCGCGCGGATTTATTCTCTGGCGTTCTGTGTTGGAAACGTTTGTCTCGCCTGTAAGCAATCAATTTGTCACCGAGTGGGCGCCGCCCGTAAACCTGGGCTGGCAGATGAATATTTTTTTCGCGTGGCTGATTCTGCTTGTGCCGCTTGCGGTCTTTGCCCGCCGCCGCCCGACTCTGTTTGAATTTATGGCATTCCTTTTGTTTTCATGGCTGGCATTAAAAGCGATCCGCTTTGTAATTTGGGATTTGTTTGTTATCGGGGTATTCACCGCAAGCCTGATGTCTGATTTCATAATAAAATGGTTTGACCGTCCTTTGCAGGTCAAAACGCCTTCAATAAATTTTGGCTTGGGTACGGTGATGCTTTTGATACCTTTCATGCTTTTGCCCGGATTGCGCGAAAATTTCCCCGGTGAAACTTCTCCGGCGATAGACCCTCAAACGCCCATTGCCGCCGTCGCGTGGTTGTCGGAGCATCCCGAACTTTCCGGCAAAATGTGGAACGATGTTGTGTTTGGAAGTTACCTGATCTATGCGCTGCCCGCGCGCCCTGTCTGGATGGATACGCGTTTTCAAATCACGTACACGCCGCAGGAAATGGATCAATATCTTTTCGTGCAATCCGCACAGCCCGGCTGGGATTCCTACCTCGAAAAAAATAATATAAATTTATTGGTGTTGGCTGTCACTCAGCCTGCTCTGGTCAACGCCGTGCAAAACTCAAACGACTGGTGCGAGCAATACCACGATAAAGTTGCCTTTATTTTTTCAAGATGTGAACCTCTTCCATGACAAAAAAATTCCCCCACCGCCTCGGCTTGCAGCAGCGCGTCCTGCCTTCGTACCGAGTCCCTTTCTTTGACCTGCTTGCCCAATCCTGCGAAAGCATGAGTCTGTTCGCAGGTCAGGCGCGTCCCGTTGAAATAATTGCGGGTGGCAAGCCTCAAATTGCAAACTATGCGGAAGCAAAAAATATTCACTTGTTCAGCGGCGCATTTTATTTTTGCTACCAACAAAATTTCATCAACTGGCTCGAAGAATGGAATCCCGATGCCTTGATCGTGGAAGCGAATCCGCGCTATCTGGCAACGCCATCCGCTGTCAAGTGGATGCGCAAACGCGGACGAAAAATACTCGGCTGGGGGCTGGGTGCGCCAAAACAGAGTCAGGCGTGGAGGCGGTTTATCCGCCAGTTCGATGCGCTCATTTCCTACAGCCAGCGCGGAGCAGATGAATACGCCGCCCTCGGATTTCCGCGCGAGAAGATTTTCGTCGCGCATAACTCGGTGTCGGCGAAGCCGACGTTGAACCCTTCGACAGGCTCAGGGCAGGCTGTTGAACGTTTAACGTTCAACGTTCAACCCACGCTCTTATTCGTTGGACGGTTGCAAGCCCGCAAACGGGTGGATTCCCTCCTTCGCGCCTGCGCGGAAATGGAATCAAAACCGCGATTGATAATCGTAGGCGATGGACCAGAACGCGCCGCGCTTGATTCGTTGGCAAAGGAAATTTACCCTTCGGCAGAATTTATCGGCGCAAAGCACGGCGCGGAACTCAAACCATATTTCGAGCAGGCTGACCTTTTCGTTCTCCCAGGCACAGGCGGACTTGCCGTGCAGGAGGCGATGAGTTACGGCTTGCCAGTCATCGTGGCAAAAGGTGACGGCACGCAGGATGACCTTGTCCGCGCGGAAAACGGCTGGCAGATTCAACCCGAAGATTTCGACGCGCTGGTATCAACCATGAAAAACGCCCTGTCAGACAGGGCGCGTTTGCAGGAAATGGGGAAAGAATCCTTTCGGATCGTTTCAGAGGAAATCAACATCCAAAAAATGGCAGATGTTTTTGTGGACGCGTTGAACAGCGTGGTTTAGAAATTTGGAATTTTAATAAATTCACCACGAAATCACCAAGACACAATTTTTTTCCCTTTGAGTCTTGGTGACTTCGTGCCTTTGTGGTTAAAATGCGGGCTTATTAAACTTCGCATACTGGTTTTCCTGTGGCGAAATCTTTGTCCGAGTTAGGGTCTCTTGAAAATTGCCACATCCCCATCCTGATAGAGCGGCTGATAGGTTGCCGATACCAGCATGGACGCCACGAGCGAATTTCCGCTGTCTGATAATCCATTTTGAGAAACAAGTACATAATCAAAAGTCTGTTTTGTTTCTGTTCCCCATGCTTCGACACATTTATAGGTCTTGTTCATGCAAGCCTGGAGCGCATAATATTCATCCATCTTTGATTGAAAGAGTCTGCCCGGCATCCATTCGTAGCCTTGAATGGTGGCGACGCTGATGCTTTTTCCGAGGACGGGGAACCACTCAGCAACTGAATCTGCAAAGGTTTCCGTCTCGCCTGTCAGAATCACAAATCGGCTCTGGGCGGGAATGTGATTCGCCACCCAATCCATTGCGTCACGGTCTGAAGGAGTGAGACTCACTTTTGGATAGACCTGATCAGATAGCACGGTTCCGAAGAAGGCGTAAAAAATCAAGGCGGTCAGGGCAATTTTTATGCCTGCGCTGTTCATGAAATAAACGCTCCAATTCGATTCGATGTCTTGAAATTCGGGCGTTTTATTCGTCAGGGCATACAAACCTGGAATGATAATATCCACAAAGCCGACTGCCGCCAGCATTGCCCATGCGATGATCGAAACTGAAGCCGCGCTGCGCGGATCAACGAGGGCGGGTAGAAAAAGCCAGACAGCCAGTAAAAATTCGCGCTTCGCCAGCGTAACGACAAATCCTAGCAAAGCCAACGCCGAGATGAGGGTTACAAATTTTTCGTCTGCAAAAGAGCCTGTCAGAATCGCCACCCATGCCCATGCTGATTGGAATCCCGTTTGGGCGGCGCTTAGGTAGGGTTGCAGTCCATGCCGTGAAATGACGGTCAGGAAAAAAGGCGAGGTCAGCACAATGACGCCCAGCGCGGTCAACAAGGCGTTTTTGATTCCCTCTTTTGACCTGCCATAAAACAGCCACAAAGCAAAGCACAGAAAAACCGCGTGCAGCGACGCTTCTGGATGACTCAACACAACGCCGCTTCCAAATAAAATAGTCAACGCCAGATATTTTTTAGAAGGTGCGGTAAATAATTTGTAGGCGCTGAAAAGGATCAGCATCAGGAAGAAATGCCCCAGCACGCGGGTGATTCCGCCGCCCATGATGTACCATGAAACAGAGCGCGGCAGAAGTGCGAAAAAAACGGTTGCCAGCGTTCCCTTTAATTGTGATTTTAAAATAGCCGACGCCATCGGGAAAAATGCCAGGGTGAAGATCAAACTGCCCGCAGCAGGAACCCAGCGAAAGGCTTCGATCAGCGGCAGGCGGAAAATATCCGAGACCAAAGCCGTGACGTAAAATCCAAGCGGCGGGTAGGCAAATGGAATCGAAATGCCGTTGTATTCCACAAAGGCTGGCAGGCTGTAGTGATTGGCTTGGAGCGCCTTTGTCATTGCAAAAAACAAGCCGCCGTCGGTAACGGGGAATCCGACCATGAGGGTTGGCAAAAAGCGCGCGTAGGCGCCGAGCAAAAGCCCAAAGACCAACAGCAAAATATTTAATCGTTCAGATTCTGTTTTCAAGTTCACTTTTTTATTCTTCAGCCAGCGCTACCAACTCGGCTTTTACAAATCCCTTTTTGCCTTCTTTGGTTTGCACATTCAGCCATTTGCCCGCCTTGCCAATTTTGGGTCTGGCTTTGCTGACATCTTCGATCACAACCAGTTTGGCGCGCATTTTTTCGGTGGACACAACGTGTGATTTTACAGATTCGGTCTCGTAAACTTTTGCGCCGAACTTTCCGACCCTTGCCCCAACGGCCACGATCAGTTGATAGGGTGTGGATGTGATAACTGCGGGCGCTTCCACCACGGGTGTTGAAACTGGTACTGTTTCGACGACAGGGGTTGCCGTTTGGGCTTTTTCCAAATACCAGGCGGCGCAAAAGCCTTCATGTCCTTTGCTGTCGCGTACGCGCACCCATTGGTTGACCGCGCCAATTTTTGCGTAATCATCTGCGCTGAGTAAGGACAGCAGAGTGCCGGCTGGCACAGAGATCACAATATTCTTCGTGCTGGAGGTGTCAATGCTTGAGCGGATGTTCAAACCGGCGACAACGTCTGCTTTGACTCGGGCTGAGAGTCCGCTTGTTGAAACTGGATCAGTTGTCGGCTGGGTTTGCCCCGCGCTGGTCGTCGAGGATGAGTTTGGCTGCGCGATCCCGCCGCTGGCGTTGAACGCTTCGTAAATGATGACGTGCATAATCGAACGCTTGAGCGGGTTTCCCTGACTGTAGCGCGGCATGAGATATGTTTTTTTGTTGACATCGGTTTGGTAGGGCCATGGGTCAAGCATTAAATAATCGCTGCCTTCTTTTGCGTACAGCACGACCCAATGCGTGGAAAGACCGGGCGCGGGTGTGCTATCCACCATGACGATCACAGGCTGTCCCGCCGCGATGGATGCGTCAATTTGCGCGAGCGGCGCATCTGTGCTGGCGCAGGAGATAAAACTTTTCATGTTGATCTGTGGGTAAATTTGACTGACCGATCCCCAGCGGATGCCTGCGCTGGCAAAGCCGTTTACGTTCTTTAATTTTTGGTTGAGCGTTTTGGGAGTTTCGATAAAACCGTGTCCGCTGATCAGCATGGCTACGCTTGTCAGCGCGCAGCCGACGTACCCAATGGTATCACCCGGGTCGCCGAAGCCAAGAATGTCCTGCTTCCATTTCGGGTCTTGCTGGGAGTAATATACAAGTTGGAATGTCATGGGTTACCTCATTGGGCTAATAAACAGAACAGATAACAGGATTATACACTCCGATAGGTTTTACAAAAAAACAGGAGTGGCTAAAAGAATGGGTTAAGAAAACCATTCACCACAGAGATCACAGAGTTCACAGAGATTTTTAGACGTTTTTCTCAGTGGTCTCTGCGCGCTCCGTGGTGAACGGTTTTTCGGCTTCTCCGAGTTGGCTCTGTTTTTTTTATTTCTCTGCTTTATCCAAATCTTTGCCAATGTCGCGTTGGAAATCCCATGTCAGGTAATCGAGGTTGGAGGGGAGGGATAATTCCAGTGTGTATAAATATTGCAATTCCATCCGCACCTTGCGCGGACGACACTCCAGTAAATGTCCGCCGCTGGTGTGATCTGCGGTGATGAAATGCAAATGTACGCCTGGCACACTTAGCGATGACATGAATGAGGGTGTGTAAAATCCAACCATTGTGCCTGTGGGATTTTTGAATTCAAATGTTGGCTGTTCTTTTGCCACTTCCACCAGTGGACGGTAGTTTTCCTGCTTCGGCACTGAGCGCGTTTTGACATATTCAAATTCGCCTTCGATGCGGAATGCGTAGAATAAATTGGGCGAAGGCATCAGGTCTTTCATCCAGTTCAGGAATTCTTCGTAGGATAAATTCTGTTCAAGTTCTTCATCGCTTGCGGGTTGAAAAAATGTGACGCACGAGAACGGCGTGCAAATCTCTTCATCGGTGATCTGGCTTGCCTTGCCGTCTGATCCAATGCGGTAGATTTGCCCATCGAACATCATCATTTCGCCGTCAAGGTCGTTGAATGTGCCGAGTCCAAAATCGCCATGTTTTTTGATTTCAGAGAATGGGATGTTCTGTTCGTAAATCCCTTCCACCAGCGCGTTGACCGGCGCGCAGAGATAAATTTTATTGTCGGCTTTTCGCTGTCTGATTCTTCGTAAAGTTGTCCGTTCCATTTTGTTCTCCCGTTATATTGGATGAATTGGCACGATTATACATCCAAGACCTACGGCATAAATTCACCCATTCATTATCCTTTTCATTTGATATACTTCTCAAAATTTTATGGACATTTCTCAAACCATCCACCTGCTCGGAGACCTGCTTGGTCAGGTCATTTCAGAACTCGAATCGCCGCTCATTTTTGAAGTTGAGGAACGCATCCGCGCGCTTGCGAAAGCTCGCCGCAGCGGCGACCTGACTTCTGCGGCGAGCCTGCAACGCGAAGTCTCTTCGTTGGAAACAGAAGAGGCGCGGGCAGTTGCCGCATCCTTTGCCGCTTACTTTGACCTGGTTAACTGTGCCGAAGAGAATCAGCGCGTCAACGCGTTGCGCCGTCAGGAAGACAAAAAATATCCTGAGCCTATTTCTGAATCCATTGGCGCGGCAATTGCCGCACTTAAAGAACACGGCGTAACCCGTGATCAAGTGCAGGAATTGCTTGCGAATTTATCCATTGAATTGGTGCTGACCGCTCATCCCACCGAAGCCCGCCGTCGAACCGTGCTTTCCAAAATGGAGCATGTCACGCATCTCGTCAAACAGATCAGCGCCGGTGCGCTTTCTTTGCGCGAACAGGAAAACGCCATCCGATCTTTACGCAACGAGATTTCGGCTCTGTGGCTCACAGACCGCGCCCGTGCCGCAAAGTTGACCGCGGACGATGAAGTAAAAACAGGGCTGTATTTCGTCGATTCGTTTTTTTGGAATACCCTGCCCGTCATTTACAACGATCTTGAGCAGGCGCTTGATCGATACTACCCGGGACTTCACGCCCCCGATGCGTGGTTCAGGCTTGCCTCGTGGATCGGCGGCGACCGCGACGGAAATCCCAACGTCACATCAGAAGTGACCGCAGAAACGCTGCGCCTGCATCGCGGGCTGGCTGTCGAAAATCATCGCAAGAGTTTTCATGACCTGGCGCGTCATTTGAGCATCAGTTCCAACCGCATTCCGCCGCCGCAGAATTTAGTAGATTGGATCGAAAAACGAAGACCGTTCCCGCCGCATAGCGCATATATTGAAAAGCGTTATGTCACCGAGCCGTACCGCCTTGCGTTGTCTCTGCTCGCTTCTGATCTGGCTGAAGCCTCGCGCGAAGACATGAAGTCGCATTTATTGCAGCGGTATTCCTACCAAGCCCGCATGGACATGGATGAACTCGTTCAAACATTGGACATCATCGCGTCTGCCTTGCCGGAAAAACTCGCGCAAGATGATTTGCTCGGAGTCCGCCGTAAGTTAAAGATTTTTGGATTGCACGCCGCAAAACTGGATATTCGGGAAGACTCAAGTCGTTTGAATGCCGCGCTGAGTGAGGTCTTGCGCGCGTTGAACATTGAACCTGATTTTGAAAACCTGTCCGCCGATTCACGAACCGAGTTGCTTGCCCGCCTGTTGCGGGAACCCGCTCCGCAACTTTCTCATCATCCGGGTGTCACCTCTGCCGCCGCTGAGACCTGGTCTTTATTTCAACTAATCGGGCGCGCGTACGATGTGTACGGAAAAGAACTTCTCGGTCCCATTGTCATTTCGATGACTCACGCCGCGTCGGATGTTTTGACCGTGCTGCTCTTGGCAAAATGGGCTGGATGTAAAATCATCCCGCAGATCACGCCGCTCTTCGAATCTGTGCCAGACTTGAAAGATGCGCCGCGCATCCTTGAAATTCT
>JAIFKY010000093.1 GCA_020049345.1 Anaerolinea sp. | reverse complement strand
TGTCAAGTAACGAGCGGGCAAACGTGTGGCGTAAAACATACGGGGTCAAGTCCTCGATCTCCGCAGCTTCCGCATAGCGTTGCATAACTCTTTGCACCAGGCGCGGCTGAATCGCCTCGCCCACCTGCCCGATGAAAAAACAATCGGACTGAACCCGTGGACGCTTATCAGTGTCCACCTCGACCGCGACAAAACCACTGCTTACATCAACGTCAACTACCGTCTACTTGAAGACGATCTAAAAAAAATTATGAGTCCAATGAGATATTTGGTATAATGCCGCCACCTTTGTTACCATTAATAGCTAAGTGCGCCCCTATCACGGAACACCGTGGGGGCACTCCCAAGTGACAGTCACCGTTGAGGTGGCTGTCACTTTTTGAATTACGGAGCAAACATGAATCCATCGTCCCGCCTCTCGCGCGGATATATTATCGCGCTCTCTGCCACCTTATCATGGTCCTTCACAGGCATTATCATCAGTTATCTCGGCAGGGAGTATTCTTTACCGTCACTGGTGCTTGCTTTTTGGCGCGACCTTTTCCTTTCTTTTGGCATGGCTATAGGACTGCTTGTTTTCAGCCGTGCGCGCTTTCATCTTGACCGCGCACACTGGGGCTTTATGCTTCTATATGGTTTTACACTTGCCATTTTCAATTCCATGTGGACATTTTCGGTGCAATACAATGGCGCGGCAGTAGCCACTGTGATGGCATTCAGTTCGCCCGCAATGACCGCCATTTTGAGCCGTATTGTGTATGGCGAACAATTCAGCCGATTGAAAATAATATCCATTCTTCTAAGCCTCGCGGGGATTGTGTTTGTGGCAGGCGCATACGACCCCTCAACATGGAATCTCAACCCGCTGGGGATCACTTTTGGCTTGCTGTCTGGCTTGATGTTCGCTATTTACAACCTTGAAGGAAAGCACGCTTCAGACACGCAAATCGATTCGTGGACAGCATTACTGTACAGTTTTGCCTGCGCCACCCTATTTTTATTGTTTTTCAACCTTGGAAATGACCTGTTGCTCACAGGCAAAGCGCCTTTTTCAGATATGCTCTGGCTTGGGGATTCATTTACGGGCTGGGGACTTCTTTTCTTTCTCGGCGTCGCACCCACACTTGGCGGATTTGGTCTTTACACCCTGAGCATCCGTTACCTCTCCCCCACCACCGCAAATTTGATCGCAACCCTGGAGCCTGCATTTACTACGGTCTGGGCTTATTTTTTGTTAAGCGAAACTTTAACCGGCACACAATTCCTTGGCGGATCGCTGGTTTTTATGGGCGTAATTTTATTGCGTTTTACAGATCAATAGTTTGAAAAAAAGTGACAGTCACCTTAAAGGTGACTGTCACTTTTTGGGGTTATGGAACCCAGGTATAGGTTGGGATGGGTGTGCGCGAAGGAATCGCTGTTGGAGTAGGCGTATCGGTCGGCAAAAAGATGGGATCGCCCTGCCAGGGGAGGAATGCCGCAAACTGTTTGACATCATACGTCCCTTTAATATCGCGTCGTTGCAACGTATATAAATTTGAAATTCCCTGATCGTATGTATAGCCCAGGCTCATTCCGCCGGTGTAGCCGGCAAAATGAGCATAATCAATGACCCCAGGATTGCTGATGCCAAAAGGATAGGCAATTGTAAGAACAGGAACCCCCAACTCGGTTTCCAAGAGGGTACGCGAATCAACAACTTCATGTCTTTGGTTGTAGGGATCAAGCGATGTCAAATCTGCATGGCTAATGCTGTGACTCCCCACTTCCCAGCCAGCGGCAGCCATCTCTTTGATCTGGTCTGCGTTCATGTATTGATCTACGCCCATATAATTGGCAACAATATATAGCACGCCCGTGAACCCATATTTTTGCATGATGGGGAATGCCGTTGTGTAATTATTTAAATGTCCGTCGTCGAAAGAGATTATCAGGGGGCGCGGCGGCAGGTCTGCGCCTTCGGTAATGGCTTTGATTAAAAGTTCAGTTGTAATTGTTGTGTAGCCCCAATCATGCAGGAGTTTCATTTCCTCATCAAATTTGGCGGGCGGAACATAATACTGGCTGTTGATTGGCGAAATATCAATGCGATGATACAAAATGATCGGCACATATACTTTCTCGGGGCCTTGATGTACCCAGGTTGCTGTCGGAATGGGCGAAGCCGTAAATGTGGGGGTGATGGTTGATGTCTGGGTAACAGTGGCAGTTCCGGTCGGGGGCAGCGGCGTGGATGTTGTGGTTGCCGTGGAGGTTGGCGCGGCTAAAATTCCAATTCCACATCCAGACAATAAAATAGACAGCCCCATTATTAAAACAAATATTTTTTTCATGTGATTCCTAGTGATTGAGTTCCCAGATAATTCGCAGTCCGTCCAGCGTAAGCCAGGGCGCGATGAAGTTAACAACCTGCGTTTCTTTTGCAATGACTTCTGCCATACCGCCTGTGGCGATGACTTTCATGTCATTTCCCAATTCGGCTCTAAACCGCGCCACCATGCCCTCGACCATGCTGACATAGCCAAAGAGCAAGCCCGATTGCATGGCGTGGACGGTATTGCGGCCGATGACAGAGGGCGGGCGTTGCAGGTCAATGCGCGGCAGTTTTGCGGCATGTGTGAATAGACTTTCTGCGGCAAGGTTTACGCCTGCGGTGATGGCGCCGCCAAGGTATTCACCTTCTTTTGTGATGGCGTTGAATGTGGTGGCTGTGCCAAAATCCACCACGCAGGCAGGACCACCGTAAAATTTTAGAACCGCAACGGCATCGCACACGCGATCTGCGCCGACGGCTTTGGGGTCTTCGTAGCGGATTTTCAGTCCTGTTTTGATGCCAGCATCTACAACCAGCGGCTCTTGTTTGAGATATTCACGGCAGGCTTGAATGACACGCCCCGTCAACGGAGGCACAACCGAGGCAAGGGAAATACCGTGGATGTCTGTTAGCGCCTTGCCCGCATTTTGTAACAAACCCAAAAACTGCAAGCCGTATTCATCGGGCATACGGTTATGGTCTGTGGCCAGCCGCCAGTGCGCGCCGAGTTGTTCGCCTTCGTACAGCCCAAGCGTCAGGTTGGTGTTGCCAATATCAATGGTGAGAAGCATAAAGATTCCTAAATTTATTTCGTCAACACATTATTTTAAGTCGGATGAAAATATTATTTCGGGAGACTGGCTTGCGAATAATATTACAAAAACGACCGCCGGATATATTTGCACAAAAAGACGGTTCAAAGAGTAATTCATTTGCCATTCCAAATCATTTGGCGAAATGAGATAAAAGACATAATACCCCATAATTTGAAAGGCGAATATGGCGAGGCTAATGAAGACCGCTTCGAGGTTGTCTTTGATGCGCGAATGGAACAATAAAAAATACACGCTTAAAATCAGGAAAATTCCAATGTAATTCCAGCCGCCGCCATGTAGAAAGAAATTTTTGAAGGAATTAAATATCATTTGATGGCGGGATGTATCCATTATATATTGAACCATTTTAGAGCTGTCACCGCTCAGAAACTCATTTGGGCGTGTAATTTGAAACTTGAAATAAAAGAGGAGAAGCGCGGGCAAAAGCAAACCGGCAAGATATAAAAGAAAGTCCCCAAAAAAGCGTTTCCAAAGCGCAAAAATAACCATGACGCCTGCCGATACAAGCATAAAAAATACGCCTTCGTTTTTGGTCCAGGCGGCTAACCCAACGGTGAAGCCAGACAAGATAATTAATATGGGGCGTTTTTCGTGATAATAAAAAAATAAAAGCACAATGGAGGCGAGCATATAGAAAGCCAAAGGCACATCGGCTGTCTGTCTGCCGCCTTCGCTTAGAAAAAATGAAACTCCGCCTAATAAAACGACGCCCAACCCAGCCTGCCCCAGAGATTTAAGGCTTGCAAGCGCGCCAAAACATAGCCCCAGAACTGCGAACGAAAACAGGATGCTTTGAAACATTGGCACGTAGGATGTCTCTTCGCTGAGAATATCCCAACGCGATGCGATATTTAATGCCAGAAGCGGGGGATAATCCGCATGAAAAATAATTCCCATATCTTTGGAAAAGGCATCTTTCCAATTTTCCTGCCCCCGATACATAAATCGGGCAGAACGGTTGTATATCATCCAGGCATCCCAATCACCGTGCGATCTTTGTCTGGCGTAATTAATGACCCCAAGGAAAGAGAAAACGAAGACGACCGCCGCAATTATTAATACTGTAATTTGCAGAAAACTGACACTTAATTTTGGCAAATATACTTGTGTTGTTTTTTTATTTTTCAAATATGCTGCGAGCAGGGCTGCCAAAAACAAGACAAGTTCCACGTATAAAAAATAGGGACTCCCTGCAAAGAATATCAGGTATACAAAATACAGCAGGGATGAAATGCCAAGCCCCAACCCAATTCCAAGCGTCAATTTGAATATCAAGTCAATTGGATGTTTTTTTTCAACCCACAACAGGTGAATGATTAATATCCCCGTTAAAATTGGCAGGCTAAATGCCAGAAAACTTAAGAGGATCATTTATCCGCCTTGCGAACCAAATACACGCCGCCACCAAAACCAACGACTTCAAATTGATTCGCGTTTATTTGATTCCATGTTTCGTAGGTGACCGGATCGAGGTTTAGGATATTCCATTCTTGATCTGTTCCCTGAACAAGAATAAGCGGGGCAACCGCAAACTGTGTGAGGATGTACTCGCCAAAAACATCGTCTTCATCAAAGGCTGCGCCTGGAATATCTGCGTTTGAAATATATCCTATAAGCCCGTACTCAAAGGGAACTGGCGCAATTAAGTTCGAGAGCCGTTCATCCCAATTGATAACAGATGCGTCGTTGCTGTGCATGTTAAGGGTGGAAATAAAACCCTCAATGCCTGTCTTTACGCCAAGGAGCGCAATGACAATCAGGATAATTCTTTGGAGGTATTTTCTCAGCATCAACATCAATGCGCCAGCCTATCGAACCTTTTCGATGATCTCCGCCACCATGTCATAGCGATGAAATTGCGGCATGAAATAAACGCCGCTTGCCCAGCCTTTGATCTGCTCGATCAACTCGACGGCTAATTCCACGCCAACTTTCACGCCGCTTTCGGTGTCGCTGGTACTTTCAATTTTCCTGCGCGCTTCCTCAGGGATAAAAACACCGGGAACTTCATTGTGCAGAAAACTGGCATGTTTCGCGCTGACCAGTGGAAGAATCCCCGCCAGAATCGGTTTGTCAAGTTTGCCGTGTTTTGCTTCGTAGGCTTGAATCAGGTTGGGTCCGTCGGTGGGGCGATAGATCGGCTGGGTCAGGAAAAAATCGGCGCCTGATGTAATTTTGCGATGCAGGTTCTTGACTTCGTTATCCATATCTTTGGGACACAAATTCAACGCCGCGCCTACAAAGAAACTGGTGGGCTGACCAATGCTCGTACCCGAATGATCCACGCCCATGTTGAACCCCTGTTTGATCAATTTGACCAGTCCCGACGGGACAAGATCATAATTATCGGTGGCTTCGGGATAATCGCCAATCGAAGTGGGGTCGCCCATCACCACAAATATATTCCGCAAACCAATTGCGTGCGCGGCAAGCAGATCACCCTGCACGCGCAAAAGATTCCGTCCACGGGTTGGAAAATGCAAAGTAGTTTCCACGCCGATCTTGCGCTGAACCAGATCACAAACTGCCCAGGCAGACATTCTCATACGCGCCATGGGGCTATCTGCCACGTTGATCACATCTGCGCCCGCATCGTGCAACAGGGATGCGCCCGCCAGCAATTTATGAGTCGAAAGTCCGCGCGGGGGATCCATTTCAACGCAAATGGAGAATTTTCCGTTGGCTAAATTTTGCGCCAGTTGAGTGGGCTGTTCGATGTCGGATGAGTAAACTTCCGAGACTTCTGAAGTCTCCAGGACTTCGGAAGCCTGAAAAAGATTCGCCTCGAACGCCTTTTTCATTGCAGAAATATGCTGGGGAGTGGTTCCGCAGCAACCACCCACAATATTCGCGCCAGCCTCGCGGAAGGAAAGCGCGTAATCGCCAAAATATTCCGCGTCAGCAGGGTACATGATGCGCCCCCCCACCTGCTCGGGCCAGCCAGCATTCGGCTTGACCCAAAATTTACCGTTTGGCACGGCTTGTTTCATTTGCTTGAGAATGCGAAGCAATTGGGAAGGTCCGCCCGAACAATTGACGCCGATCACATCTGCGCCGGCTTCTTTTAACTTGCGCGCAACTTTCATCGGATCATCGCCGAGCAGGGTGCGGTCATCGCGTGTAAATGTAACCGAAGCGATCACAGGCAGTTGGGTGGAAGCAGGACCCACCCCGACAGATTTCGCGGCTTTAATAGCTTCCTGAATTTCATACAAATCGCTCATGGTTTCAATGACAATCAAATCCACGCCTGCATCTGCCAGCGCCTTGATCTGTTCGGCGAATGCCGCGCGCGCTTCTTCAGGCTGCACGCGCCCGTACGGCGCAATACGAACGCCCAACGGACCAATATCACCAGCCACAAGCACATCATCTTTGTAGGATGCCGCCACCGCCCGACGCGCCAACTCTACACCTGCGCGATTAATTTCGATCAATTGATCGTGCAAACCATGTTTGGCAAGTTTGAAACGGTTTGCGCCAAAAGTGTTGGTGATAATCAGTTGTGCGCCCGCCTCAATATATTCGCGGTGAATATCCGCCACGGCGGCGGGGTTGGTCAGGTTGAGTTCGTCAAAGCATTTGGCAAAACTTACGCCGCGCGCATGAAGCATGGTGCCCATTGCGCCGTCAGCCAGCAAGGTTTTTTGTGAAAGGATTTCAAATAGGTTCATATCATCTCTCTACATCGTTAATTTTTTAATTCTATGGCTGTTTGATCACAGTCAAAACAGCATCTCCGCGCGCGATCTTATAAATAACCTGGGCGTCTTCAAAAGATGCCTGATCCAAATTGTAACGGGTTGTGGATACCACATAATCGTAGTGATCCGCGCGCTCTGCCTCATGGTCAGAATAAATTTTCAAATCGTCCCGCGCATAAAGTTCAAACAACTGCGAAGGACCCTCGACCCAGATAATGGATTTTTCAGGCGCGATGCCGTTCACATACTCAGCCGCCTCACGATATGAGGTACCCCAATAATCCAATTCGAAGCGCCCCGCCGCGCCATCCACGCCACCGATGAATGAATTGTAATAAATATATTCGTAGGGGTGCAAACGAATGCCGCCAGCAACGCCGGGCAACAGGCATAAAACAACCAGCGCCGCCTGCCATTTGGTATTTTTGATTTTTTCCAAAGCCGCGCCAGCCATCCAAAAAACAGGCGGAAGAATGAAAACAACCTGCCTAAAGTTATCATACAATACTGAACGCAGGATGATGAAACCGACAAAGGGAACGACAAACCAAAGGATAGTCAACTCGATCAGATTTCGCCTCTCCCCAGCAACCCGCTCAAGGCGCGACCCGACAATGGATACAACCACCCCAACAATGGACAACACCCAGACAGCCTCTGTCAACTGAATGCCGAACAACACAGGCAGGTAAAAATAGGGCAGCGCTGTGGCGGCATATTCAACGCCGTAAAAAAGAATCTTTCCCTGCCAGGGATAAGCAGACATTGTCTTTAGGCTTCCGATCAAATGCCCTACGGGATTTGTCCACAAGTAGGGCCAGGTGAGGTACATGGCGATAAGAGCGATGACTGCGTAAGAGGCTATTGTAAAGATTGCGGCGTTGCGTGTCTTTTTTTGTATATTGCGTATTGCGTAAAAGACAACGATCAGTCCGGCAAATGGACCAAGGATGCGGATGGAGGTTGTAAATCCAAGAAGGGCGGCAGGGAGGAGAATGGAAGGATAAATGGTAAACGATGAAGGATGAATTTTATAATGAATATAAAGAAGCGCAGAAGTAAAAAGTAAAGAGTAGATGGCGCGGGCACGGAGAAAAAGAACAAAATATTTTTGGATGTAAATTTCAGGCGCGGCGGTTTGGATATCTGACGCGACGAGGGCGATGATATTTGTTCCGCCAGAGTGCGCGGCGTGGACAAGGCTTGTGAGGGCGGCGTGAAATGCATCGGTGAAGATAAAGAGCGGGAAAACAGAACCAAGCCACAGGGTCGCCAGAAGCGCGAGCGTTTTTTTAGCCGAGGGAGTCAAAGAGTCGAATGAAAACGGTTTAATCGAATCCACCATCTTAAATCCAAAAAATACGCTGAGCAGAAAAAAAGCAAGAAATGGCGTGTCCTTTGGATTCATAAATGCGTGCCCCCAAAGCAGCGGCTGAGTCATAAAAAGCAGGGTTGCGCCGAGCGCGGCATTGCGGGTAAGCCAGCGCACGCCAAGCGCATAAAACGCCCAGACGCCCGCAAGATAGGTAATGAAGTAAAACGTGTGACGCAGATCGGGCGGGGAAAGCGGGATGACGGCGGAAATTAAACGCACGCCGAGCGCAACTGCCATAACATAAGACGGGCCATAATTGCCCAGTTCTTTTTCAGTGATCTGCACTACGCCTTGTTGAGTCCAGGTACGGTAAGCGGCGAGCGAACGGCTGGCATATTTTTGCAACGAAAGATCATCCCAACTTTCGCCATAGTCAGTTAGGGTGAGTACGCCAACCAATAAACTCAGAACAAGGATGATGATAATGGGATAATTTTGTTTCATTTAGATCGATAATTTTGCGAACCAGTTATTTGCCACATCAAAGAAATGTGATTCTTCACGCTTTTGGGAAACCTGCCACATTAATACCAAAATGATCAAGGGCGCGATGAGGCGACCATACGACCAGGGGAAGAAGTCGAAGGAGGGCAGGACGAATTCGAGGAAATAGGCAAAACCAAACCAAATCCACGCGGCGGGAGTGTTGATGCGCTTGAGCATGAGGAGAAAGGCAAGAGTCGTGAAAAGCCCGTGATGATCCCAGACGATGGGCGAGGCAAGAGCCATCAAAACAAACAGCGGCGGGACGGCGTTCAACATTCGATTTTCTTTGGAGAAGGGTTGAACGCGAATAGTTTGAATCATGATCGTGAGCGAGCCGATCAAAAGCAGGGCTTTGGCTCCGAGCGCCATAAGACGGGTCTGCGCGATTTGAATCCCAAGGAAGGGGTTGAGAAAACGCAGGAAGGAATCAAAGGAGGTGTCGTGGAAATTCGTGTCGGGGATTTGGGTTAGCAGGAAGGTGTTGGTCAGGAATTGCTGGTAGAGTGAAACACCGTTTGTGGCGACGGGAAAAAGTCCGATGGTGATAAAGCTGACCGCGAACCAAAACAGCCAGAGCCAGTTGAACTCC
>JAIFKY010000015.1 GCA_020049345.1 Anaerolinea sp. | reverse complement strand
GTACGCTGGGAATCATTGGCATCGGCAATATTGGCAAGGCAGTCACCCGCCGCGCAAAAGCCTTCGGCATGAAGGTCCTCGGCACTGATATTATCGAAATTGACCATGTCTTCGTCAGTGAGTCTGGAATTCACATGACCGATCTTGACTCACTCCTCGCTGATTCTGATTTTGTCTCGGTCAATTGCGATTTGAATCCCACATCACATCACCTCATCAACGTAGTGACATTGGCGAAGATGAAATCCACGGCGGTGCTCATCAACACGGCGCGCGGTCCCATCGTGGATGAAAATGCCCTTGTCGCCGCACTCCGCTCGGGGCAGGTTGGTGGCGCGGCATTGGATGTCTTTGAGTTTGAGCCGCTGCCGAAGGATAGTCCGCTGTTAAAGATGGATAATGTCATGCTCGCCCCGCACAATTCTAATTCCAGCCCTACCGCATGGGAGAGAATTCACTGGAACACGATCAAAAATTTGGTTGAAGGGCTGGGGCTGGAATACAAAGGATGAATAATATGAAAACAGTTTTAATCACCGGCGCGGCAGGCGGAATTGGCCGCGCAACCGTAAACATTTTTGCAGAAAAAGGCTGGCGTGTGATTGGCGTGGACCGCGCGGACTTTGGCGAAGGGTTCCCGCAAAGCGGGCTTTTTGTTCGCGCCGATATTTCCCATCCTGAAGATGTGCAGTCCATTTTTGAGCACGCGCGCGCTTTTACCGATACGCTGGATGCGCTAGTCAACAATGCCGCCCAGCAAATTAACAAGCCGCTGATCGAAACCAGCGTTGAAGAATGGGATGCGGTCATGGCGGCCAATTTACGCTCGGCATTTTTGGGAGTTAAATTGGCGCATCCTTTGCTCAAAGCGCGCGGCGGCGCGGCGGTGGTAAATGTTTCTTCTGTCCATGCCATTCAAACTTCTGTAAATATTACCGCGTATGCCGCATCCAAAGGCGGATTGCTCGCCCTGACCCGCGCCATGGCAATTGAATTTGCGCCTGATAATATCCGCGCGAATGCGATTCTTCCTGGCGCAGTGGATACGCCCATGCTGCGCGCTGGTCTCGGTCGCGGACATCTTGGCGGCGAGAACATGCAGGATCGCCTCGATAACCTTGCGCGCAAAACGGTCAACGGGCGGGTGGGTACGCCCGAAGAGATCGCGCGCGCCATTTACTTCCTCGCTGATAATGATCAATCGTCCTTTATGACAGGTCAGGCGCTGGTCATTGACGGCGGCGCGACAGCAAGATTGAGTACCGAGTAAAGCGCGTTTTTGAAATGCAAGGCAACCCATGAGAAAAAAAAATAAAAAAATTACACTGTCAGGAAATAGCCGAAAGAAAGCCGATCCGCTGAAAATAACCATGGCGCGCATCCTTTTCTTTTTAAGCGCCGTTCTCTGGCTTGCCTATGGCGTTTATATTTACTACGACATGGCGATAACAAACAACAACAAAAGTTCGGCAGATGTGGTGACTTTGTTTTCCATTGTCAATGCGGGTTTATTCCTTTTCAGTGGCATCAAGTTTGGCGGAACTCAAAAGTGGTTCTATTATTTTGCATTGGCCGTTACCGCATTAAACCTGCTGTTGAGTTTGTTTAATATCGTTGATCTTTATTTTTTGGTTTCTTTCCTGATTGATATGCTCATTCTTTGGGCAATACTTCCTCTTTATAAAAACTATCTTTCAATCCCATGAAACAATCCCTGAAATCCATCATCCCAACTCCCGCGTTGAATTTTGCGCGGAACACCTACGACGCATTTCGCCGCCTGCCGCAATTGCCTGCCGCTTATTTGCATCCCTGGCGGCGGGAGAGTATTCGCCGCCTTTCTGCGCTCAAAAATATTCACAAAGGTCAACGCGCTTTCATCATTGGCAACGGACCCAGTCTCAAGCAGACCGATCTCACCAAACTCAAAAACGAATTTACCTTCGGGATGAATCGCATTTATCTGCTCTTCCCCGAACTTGGTTTTTCCACGACTTATTTTTGTTCGATCAACGACCTCGTCATTGAACAATTCAGCGCGGATATTCTCGCGCTTCCCATGCCAAAGTTTTTAGCATGGCGTTCCCATCGTCACTTCGACCCCCAATTACCAATTACCCAATTACCCTCCTTCGTCTACACCACCTACACAGGCCCGCGCTTTGCCTCTGATGTGCGCGGACGTGTTTGGGAAGGCGCAACGGTCACGACCCTGGCGCTTCAACTTGCGTTTCACATGGGCTTTGAACAAGTCATTCTCATTGGTGTGGATCACAACTTTACGTCCAAAGGCGAAGCGAATAAAATTGTCGTTTCGCAGGGAGATGACCCCAACCATGTCTCGCCCAATTATTTTGGCAAGGGAGTCAAATGGCAACTGCCCGACCTCGACACCTCTGAAATTGGATATGCTCTTGCGCGTGACGCCTATCAAAAAGCCGGACGCCAAATTTTGGATGCAACCGTCGGCGGCAAGTTGACCATCTTTCCAAAAGTGGAATACAATTCCCTCTTCTGATTTACCGACAACGAAACACGTGACACGAAACATTTTCCCATGACAACCTCGCCTTCCCTCCGACCCTCAAACTGGTTCATCCTCTTTGTCATTCTCCTCGCCTTGGGCGGACTCTTGCGTCTGATTGACATCACCGACCCGCCGTTGGATTTTCAGCCCTCGCGCCAACTCCGCAATTCACTGGTGGCGCGTGATATTTATTATTCCCTTCTGCCATCTGCCACAACTGAACAACGCGATCTGGCATCCTCTTTTGCGCGCTCTGTAGGGCAATATGAGCCGCCTGTTGCTGAATCGATTGTGGCTGTTACCTATCTTTTCACTGGCGGAGAAAATTTTATAGCTGCCCGCGTTTGGTCTGTGTTATTTTGGCTGTTGGCTGGCATCGCATTATTTGATCTTGCCCGCCGCGCGATTTCTCCGTGGGCGGCGTTGGCTGCGCTGGCGTATTACCTTGTCCTGCCGTTTTCTGTCCAAGCCAGCCGTTCATTTCAGCCCGACCCATTAATGACTTCCGCCTTTGTGGCTGGCGTTTATTTCCTTTATCGGTGGAGTGAAGCTTCAGAGAGGCAGTCGCTTGATTCCAGAAAAGAAACCTGGAAATGGGCAATCCTTGCGGGTGTTTTCTTTGGGCTTGCTGCGTTTGTCAAAATTGTGATCGCATTCTTTGTGGGCGGCGCGGCGATTGCGCTGGTGTTGTTCACACTCAAAAAAGATTTTTGGAAATCAAAACAAGTGTGGGTTATGGCTGCGCTGATGATTGTGCCTGCGCTCATTTTTTACATCCTGCTTAATCAAGGACGTTCCACGGAATATTTCTTCGCGTGGACGGTGACTCTGATCAAACTCATCACCAGTACAGATTTTTATTCCAAGTGGCTGGCTTTCATTGGCAGTCTCTTTGGGTTGACAGTTATTTTCCTCAGCATTGCGGGCGCGTTGATTGCTCCGCCGCGTTTGCGCTGGCTGTTGATCAGTTTGTGGGTTGGCTATTTATTGTACGGGCTTACTCTGCCGTTCCAGATGTATACGCACAGTTATTATCATATTCAAATGATTCCTGTTGTTGCGCTGGGTTTGGCTTCGGCGTTGAATCCGCTTTTTGAAAGCGTACCCTCTCAAAGCCAGTTTGGACGCGCGGGTTTCATCGCGTTGATCATCGCGGTGATCGGGTATCAATCGTGGGTGGCGCGTTCAGTTTTGATCGCGGAAGATTTTCGGCATGAGCCTGCTTTTTGGAAACAAGTTGGCAATGTGATTCCTGCGAATGCAGATGTGATCGCTTTGACTCAAGATTATGGCTACCGTCTGATGCTTTTTGGCTGGCGCAAGGTGAATCTGTGGCCGTTGAGCACTGACTTAAGCGAGGCGCGCGGGGGGAAGCAGGATGCAAGTGGTTTTGCAGATCTGACCGAAGGCAAGGAATATTTTCTTGTAACGGCTTTCGGACAACTGAATAAACAACCGGATTTGAAAAATATTCTGGAGCAGTATCCCATTGCCGCGCAAGGCGATGAATATATTTTGTATGACTTGCAAAAATGACTCTCGTTTCCATCATCACCCCTTCGTTCAATCAAGCCGCATATCTTGAACAGACAATCCGCTCTGTTTTGGAGCAGGATTATTTGCACATTGAATATCTTGTTGTGGATGGCGCATCCACAGATGCCAGCGTTGATATTATCAGGAAGTACGAAAGTAAACTGGCTTGGTGGGTTTCAGAGAAAGATGCCGGACAAGCCGACGCGATTAACAAAGGTTTTGCACGCGCCACAGGTGATGTGATTGCCTGGCTGAATTCAGACGATTATTATCTTGCGGGCGCAGTTAGCGCGGCGGTAAAAATATTTGAAGAACATCCCGAAGTTGTGCTGGTCTACGGAAATATGCTTGCTGTGGACGAACATGGAAAAACGTTCAATGCTTTGAATTACAAACAATTAACGCTGGAAGACCTGCTCTGTTTTCAAATTATCGGACAGCCCGCTGTTTTTATGCGTCGCACTGCGCTGCAATCCGCAGGTAAACTTGATCCTGCCTATCACTTTATGCTCGATCATCATTTATGGATTCGTGTTGCGCAGTTGGGAAAAATTCTACATGTGAATCAAACCTGGTCCGCCGCGCGGTATCATGCCGAAGCGAAAAATGTTGCCAAAGCCGCCGAGTTTGGGCGCGATGCCTTCCGTATTTTGGAAGCCGCAGCGCAAGATGGAAACCTTGCGCCCATTCTTGCAAAAATAAATCGCCGGGCGCGCGCATCTGCCAACCGCGTAGATGCGCGTTATTTACTTGATGGCGGGCAGTCAGCATCCGCTTTGTCGGCATGGATGCGCGCGCTGTTGCTTCATCCGCCAACGGCTTTGGCGCGATTGAATCTATTGGCTTCTGCCATTTTAAATTTGATTGGTTTGGGAAATGTGCGTTTGGCAATTCTGCGCAAGCGCGAATCTCGGTTTAAATAAGAATACAAAAAAAGGTTCCCGCCGCTCATCAGCATGGGGGGGACATGCAAATCAAGCGGCGGGTGACACCTAAATACCAATAAAGGGGAGGGCAGGTGCCAGTGACTAGAATATACACCTTAATGGTCTGAATAACATTAAATAAAGATTAGAATTTGGAGGTAAATTGTCGTAATTAGTTCTTTTTCTCACGAAATATATTTAGCCATTCCTCCACTTCGGCTGGTGAAATTTTTTTATCACTGGTATTTGCTTTCGGCGCGGTGTTGCGCGCTTCCCTTAAAGATTTTACAAACGCTTCAGCAGAGATAAATTGGGCGTGAAAAGTCCGCGCTGAATTTTGTACTTCCCTATCTGAAGAGACCACGATCCAATTTTTTGCTTCCTTCGCCATTCTGTTCAACCTTGCGCGGATCGCGTTGTCGGCGGTTTGCCCCAGCCTGACAAAATGTGCCCGGACAGTCCCAATGTTTCGGGAGCCGTCATGTCCGATTGGCGCGCCATCAAAATATACTTCCACTTGTTGTCGTTTGAGGCGCGCAAATTCTTGCAGGATGGCAACCAGTTCCATTTCATCATCAGGCGAATCGAGTTGCAGTCCCACTTTGGGTATCAAATTATGTCCATCAATTAAGTATGGCACAAGATGATTTTACCCCAAACATAATGCGGCTTATTCGCTGGGGACTAACTCGGACAAATTGGGGGGCGTTTCATCTTGCAATGGAACATAAAAACATGCAACACGGCTTTCTCTTAACTTATTTGAAGCGCATCCTTTTCAAATTTGGAGAGTTTTCGCAAAACTCAATAAAAAATTCGCGTAATTTTCGTTAAGATTTTCTACTTTGAGAAAGCCGTACGTAAAAGTTAAATCTTGCTTGACACAATCATTGTTTTCTTATAAACTCACATTTAAGGTTTTCGTTAATTGAAAGAAGCGCTGAATGCAAAAAGTTGAGACCATTCACACGTTTGATCAGATTAAACTCCTTGCGGATTCGCGCCGTACGGAAATTTTGCGCCTGTTGATGGACTCTCCTGCCACGCTCACACATCTGGCGCGAACCATGAAACAATCTCCTGCGTGGGTGCGGCATCATATCCTTGCGCTTGAATCTGGGAATTTGATTGAAATTAGCGAAACCCGCAAGACGGGTAAAGTAATTGAGAAGTTTTACCGCGCAAAAGGCGGCGCTTTTCTTTTACAAGAGATCGTTTTGCCAAAGGGTAAAAAATCGGTAGTTATTTTCTCGGGTAGTCATGATCTGGCGCTGGAAGAAATTGCTGAGCATCTCAGCAGGCATGTCACCGTGTTAAGCCTGCCGGTTGGATCGTTGGATGGGCTAATGAATTTACGACAGGGGCTATGCCAGATTGCAGGCGCGCATATTTTGGATGAAACAGGCGAATATAATACTTCCACGGTTCGGCATTTTTTTCCTGATCGTGATATGGAATTGGTGACACTCGCCTATCGTACTCAGGGGCTTATGCTCGCAGCGGGCAACCCCAAAGGTATTAAAAAAATTGCTGATGTTGCGCGCGAAGATGTAAAGTTCATCAATCGCAATGCAGGTTCAGGTACGCGCTTGTGGTTTGACGCCGAACTCAAAAAACAAAAAATTGATCCAACGCTTATAAATGGATATTCGATTTCAGTAAAAACGCACAGCGAAGCCGCCGTGTTGATTTCGCAAAATAAAGCGGATGTTTCCATTGGACTGCAAGCCGCCGCGCATCAGCACGGGCTGAGTTTCATCCCATTATTTGAAGAACGCTACGATCTGATTCTTCCGCTTGAAAATGAAAAACCCCTTTCTCCCCTGTTGGACTACCTGCAAACAGCGGCGTTTCGCAGTGGACTTGGTTCACTGACTGGATATAACGCATCACACAGCGGCGAAAAAGTTTTTGCCTAGAAATTTTGGATCCCATGAAAAAAATCCTAATCATCCCATTTTTTTTGATGTTCGTGTTTTCTGCCTGCGCGCCTGTCACCACTCCAATTCCAATGGAGGCGACTGAACCCGTTCAACCTCAACCATCTGCTGTTCCTTCGTCTCCAGCGCTTTTTCAAATTATTAAACCTGATGGCGCAAAATTTGATGTGACTCTCGATGCTCTCAAAGCCCTGCCGCTTGCTCAACTTACTGCCGAGGGAAAAGTGGAGGAAGGTCCCTACCTCAGCGATGTGTTGGCGTTGGCGGGAATCACTGAATTTACCGAGGTCACACTTACGGGTAGTTCCAACCCAGCCACGCTGCGGTTTGATCAAGTGGATGAAAACACCATTCTTGATTTTAATAATCATGGCACGCTGAAACTTTCGACCACTTATATTCCGAAGGCAAATTGGACGAAGGATGTGGCAGAGATCACGGTGAAGTAATTGGGAATACGTGTTTTTTATTTTGTATTATCGGTTAAGTGAAAACTTAACCGTACCTTATTTGTTGAAAAGGCGAAGCCATGCGATATCTGCTTGGAATTGACGATACCGATAATCTCGAATCACGCGGAACTGGTCACCGTGTTCGCTTGCTTGCAGATTGGCTTGCCGCAAATCAACTGGCTGTGCCGCTGGGGATTACCCGCCATCAATTATTGGTGGACGCGCAAATTCCCTACACCTCTCATAATAGTTCAGCCTGTTTATCGGTTGAGACCGAAGTTCCAGATGATGTTTGGCAGGCCGCGCGCGAATTTCTTTTACGTGAAAGCGCGCCAGGTTCAGATGCCGGGCTGACTCTTGCAGAATGGGATTCTATCAACGAGTGCGCGCTGTCCTTCGCGAAGCGGGCAAAGATTGCGGTGTTGACCATGATCGAGGCGGAGCAAACCGCTTCACAGTCGCAGATCAGATGCGAGGGGTTGACAGGCACGCATGGCGGTATCATCGGCGCCTTATCGGCCATTGGGTTGCATCGTGCTGGCAATGATGGTCGTTTTTTGTGGCTGTCTGGCTTACGCGAGTTGAAAGGCAGGTATCAAGCCGCTGAGATTTGTAAACTGGGTCATGTAGATCGCATTTGCACGTTGAGTAATTCGGAAATTCATTCCAAGTCAATCGTTGACGTTGGCGAATGGGTTCGTCCCGTTTTGCGTGACGGAAAAGCAACTTTATATGTAGAGGAGCATCAGCATGAATGGCACATCATCTCTAAAGAACATATCAAAAAACTTTCCAATTGAATGGTCTCTCTCGTGGATTGAAGCTCTGCTGTTGATTGGCGGCGGTGTGGTGGCGGTTGTTTTACATCGCGCGTTGGACACCTCGCTTGGGCTGCCTGGTCATCACGGCATCGAGTGGATGGCGATCATGATCATTGGACGGGTATCATCAAAATATCGCGGCGCGGGCACATTGACAAGCATCGGCGCATCGTTTGCATCTGTTTTGCCTTTCCTGCATGGCGATAATCCATTAACCTGGATTTATTACCTTTTGCCTGGTCCCGTGATGGATTTGGCTTTTCGCTACCTTCCGCGTTACGCAAACGAGCGAAGCAGTCCTGTGGGTAAACTTTGGTTTATGGTCTTACTTGGCGGTTTCGCGCACGCCACAAAACCTGTGGGGCAGCTGACTGTGAACCTGCTTACCGGCTGGCCCATTGGATCGTTCCGGTTTGGCGTTGTGTATCCTTTCGCCAGCCATCTTCTCTTTGGCATGGTTGGCGGGTTGCTGGGCGCGTTGATTGTGCTGGGCGTCCGTCATTTTTCAAGCAAAGAAGGCAATTCATGAATCAGATAAAAGGAGAAATATCATGAAACTTAGCGCGCGTAATTTATTAAAAGGGAAAGTTGTAAAGGTAGTCAAAGGTGCAGTTAATTCTGAAGTGGTTATCGAACTGCCTGGCGGCGAAAAACTTGTCTCCATTATTACCAACACCTCAGTTGCCTCGCTCGGACTCAAAAAAGGCAAAGAGGCTTACGCAGTCATCAAGGCTTCCAACATCATGGTTGCTGTAGACGAATAAGAGTTGATCCGAAAAAAAATAATTAAAAAAGGCACGAAGGCTGGCAACACAAAGTCTTTATTTTTCGGATAAATTCAAAAACACCTGGAACATGCGCCCCGACGATTTGAAAAACAGCCAGATTATTCGGGGCGTTTCGGTTCAAATTATTTTATTCCCAAGGAGAAAGAAGAATGTCACGTACGATTAAATTTGTTTTATTTATGGGTTTGATCCTGTCTTTGGCGCTATCAGCCTGCGGAACGCCCGCCCCGACAGCGGCTCCTGCCACCCAGGCAGCAGTGGTAACCGAAGCGCCTGTCGCAACCGAGGCTCCTGCTACCGAAGCCCCCGCCACTGAAGTTTCAGCTCCTGCCAACCCGAACATCATCCTCGCCACAACCACATCCACCCAGGATTCTGGTTTGCTTGATGTGCTTGTTCCCATGTTTGAGGAACAGACTGGTTACGTTGTGCAGACCATCGCCGTCGGCACTGGTGAAGCGCTCAAGATGGGTGAAGAAGGCAATGCCGATGTCTTGCTTGTCCACGCGCCCGCCTCTGAAGTGACTTTGATGGATGCTGGTTTTGGCAAGGATCGTATGCTGGTCATGCACAATGACTACATCATTGTCGGACCCGCCGAAGACCCCGCCAAGATCGCCGGTCTTGGTCCCAAGGATGCCTTCGTTGCCATTTACAACGCCGCTGTTCCTTTCGTCTCTCGTGGAGATGACTCAGGCACGCACAAGAAAGAAGTAAGTTTCTGGAAGAAAGCCGAACTTGACCCCGCAACCGAAAAGCCCGAGTGGTTTATCGAAACAGGTCAGGGCATGGGCGCATCTCTAACCGTTGCTTCTGAGAAAGGCGCATATATCCTCACCGACCGCGCCACATACCTTGCCAACAAAGAGAATCTTAAACTTGAGATTTTACTCGAAGGCAATAACGCTTTCCTAAACGTGTATCATGTCATCACAGTTAACCCTGAGAAATGGCCCGCAGTCAACTATGACGGCGCTATGGCTTTTTCCAAATTCATGACTGACCCCGCCACACAGGCTGTCATTGCAGAATTCGGCGTAGAGAAATTCGGACAACCGCTCTTCTATCCCGATGCAGACAAAACCGATGCTGATTTAGGTCTGTAGAAACTTGCAAAGGTAACAAATAATTAGTAATAAGTAAAAAGTAAGACGTCTTACTTTTTACTTATTACTTTTTCTTCCCTTTCCCATGTCAGATATTTTTGAAATCACCCTGCTTTCTTTACAAGTCTCAACTATTGCGACCTTGATCAGCCTGCTAATTGGATTGCCGTTTGGGACATGGCTGGCATTGGGTAAATTTCGTGGCAGATCATTTCTGTTGAGTATAGTCAATACAGGCATGGCATTGCCGCCTGTAGTCGTGGGACTTGTAGTAGCCATGACTTTGTGGCGCAGTGGCCCGCTGGGCGGCTTGCGGCTAATCTACACCCCAGTTGCCATCATCATCGCGCAGACGGTCATCTCAGCGCCGGTGGTGATGGGACTCACTGCCGCCGCGCTGGCAGCCTTGGATCCGCGCCTGCAACAACAATTGCTTGGGTTGGGCGCATCCCGCGTACAAATGATCTGGATGCTGTGGCGCGAGGCGCGTTTGCCGCTCCTTGCCGCGTTGATGGCCGGTTTTGGCTCAGTCATCTCGGAGGTCGGCGCATCAATGATGGTCGGCGGAAACATCAGAGGGCAAACACGGGTGCTGACCACTGCAATTGTGCTTGAAACCTCCAAAGGCGAGTTTGAGAAAGCATTGGCGCTTTCGGCATTATTGCTGGTTCTCACCTACCTCATCAACCTGGCATTGACATTGATTCAACAACGGGGGGCTGGAAAATAATATGATCAGCGTTCGTGATTTACTCATTCAACGCAACGGGCGTGATGTGTTGAAGATCAATACGCTCGAAATTCAACGCGGCGAAACGCTTGCTGTCGTTGGTCCCAACGGCGCAGGTAAAAGCACGCTTTTGCTTGCGTTGGCTCGTCTCCTCAAACCTGCGCGCGGACAAATCGCATTCAATGGCAGACCCATCTCGCAAATGGACGATCTTGAATATCGCCGCAAAATATCATTTGTCTTTCAAGACCCGCTTTTAATGGATATGACCGTCGAAAAAAATATTGCGCTTGGATTAAAATTTCGCGGCGCAGAGAAGGAAGAAGTACGCGCGCGCGTGGGTGTGTGGAGCAAAGCCATGGGTGTGGATTCTCTCCTCGGACGGCGGGCAAGTCAATTATCAGGCGGCGAGGCGCAGCGCGTCAGTCTGGCGCGGGCTTTTGTGCTCGATCCCGAATTGCTTTTGATGGATGAACCATTCTCGGCTGTCGATCCGCCAACTCGCGCGCAGTTGTTGAACGATCTATCCAGTTTATTATCACAAGATCATCGTACTACGATCTTTGTTACACATAACTTAAAAGAAGCCGCGCAGGTCGGTGACCGCGTGGCAATAATTATCAACGGTGAATTAAAACAGGTGGGAACGCCGAGGCAGATTAAAGAGAACCCAGCCGATAAAAAAGTGATGGAGTTTTTGAAAGAATTTTAATTAAACACAAAGTACGCCCAATTTTTTTTCTTTGTGTTTAAGCCTTTAACGGCATACACCGCGTTCACACGCGGTGTAGCCAAAAGACCAACTCAGAGGGAGGAGAGAGTTTGGAAGAGCAACGTTTGGTCGCTCAATTACACTGGGTCAAGGTTAGGATTTGTGCCGCACAAAGCGCAGGATGCCTTGTCAACTGCATTACATTCCAAAGCATTGGAACAACGGTGCGCGATAATTCTTGGCGGCTGGTCTGGCAGGTTTTCAGCAGGGTACACGACTTCATTCTCAATCTTAACTTCGTGCCCAACATGCTCACAATATTTGCTTTTTTCCACTTTCCAAATTTTTTCTGCCATATTAAACTCCTAACAATAATGAGCCAAGTGTAAAAGAAAAACATTTTTCGAGATAGTGACGCCTGTCACTATCTCGCGCGACAAAGCGCCTGTATAAGATATGATAAAACCTTATTTTTCCTGAGCGTTACTTTTGTTTATGCTTCGGTTGCGTTCAGCGCGAAGGAGTAAGGTGGTAAACATTGCCAGTATCGCTTGCGAGATAAATTTCACCTGATTCGTCTTGACCAAATGATGTGATCAGCACACCCGTCTCAAACATAACCTGTGACTGCCACTGACCATTGGAGAGGATCAACGCCCAAACTTTGCCTGAACAATAATCGCCGTACAAATAAACTCCAGCCCATTCGGGCATTGCTGTGCCGCGATAGACATACCCGCCAGTGACGGAACATCCGCCTTCGGCATGGCTGTATTCTGCCGCTGGAAGCAACAATCCAGACTGCGGCTCGCTGTCGTATCTGTGACTGCCTTCCATGATTGACCAGCCAAAATTTGCGCCGCTTTCTGCGCCGGCAGGGAGGTAGTCAATTTCCTCCCAATCCCCCTGACCCACATCGCCGATCCATAGATCGCCTGTGGCACGGTCGAAACTAATACGCCACGGGTTGCGAAGTCCATACGCCCAGACTTCGTTGCCAAAGGGGTTGTCAGATGGGATGGTGTATGTGTCGCCGTTATTTACATCAAGACGTAAAATTTTACCGAGCAGTGTTTCTATATTTTGCCCGTTTTTGTGCGGGTCCCCCGCCAGCCCGCCGTCGCCCAAACCTGCATAGAGATAACCGTCGGGACCAAAGGCGAGCGCTCCGCCGTTGTGATTTTCATAGGGTTGTTCAATGACCAATAAAACTGTTTCGCTGGTTTTCTCGGCAGAATTTCCATTGGACTGAAAACGCGAGATGCGCGTATTTCCGCTGTCGCCAGTGTAGTTGACGAAGAAGAATCCATTTTTTTCGTAATCGGGGTGAAATGTTAGACCGAGCAATCCCATTTCGTTGCCGCTGGCTTTCACGCGGTCTGTGATGTCAAGAAATGGAGTTTCGAGCAGTTTTTCATTTTCATAGACGCGGATGTAACCAAGTTTTTCGATGATGAATAACCTGCCTGATCCGTCGTTGGCGGATTGAATATCTACGGGGCGGTTAAGTCCGCTGATGATGGGCTGCCATTCATAGTCTGCGGCGTTGGGGAATGAACTTGCGGCAACAACGGGAGGATCAATTGCTGGCGCAGATGCGGACTCAGGCTGGGGCTGAGACTCTGCCTGGGTTGCGGGTACAACTATCGGCGGCGCAAGCGGCGTAATTGTTGGGGAAACGGAGTCTTGTGCAAATCCTCCACATGCTGCGAGAATTGGCAGAACCAATAAAATTAAAAGCCGTTTCATTAGGTTATTTGTCGCTTACGTCGGTGGCTTCCGCGTCTACAATTTCATCCTGCGGGTTGATATTCATGTTGCCCGCCAGTTCCTTCATGTGTTCTGCCACCACGGCGGGCGGGCAAAGTTCGGTGAAGACATAGGAGCCAAGCCAAAGCAGGGCGGCATCATCCACCACGCCTATGATGGGAATCATGATTGGGTCTGGCGAGAAGAGGTAAACGAGCGCGCCAACGGGAATGAGTTTGGCAAAAATATTTACGCGGCCGTCGCCCATGAGTCTAAAAATTAGTTTAAGTTGATTGAGCACATTGCGAACCACGCCGCCTTGTTGAGATACCGTAAGATTGGAAGGTTTCTTTTCGTCCATTTAAATCTCCTTTTGAATGAATACATTATATTCGATTTACGATTTACTCTTATCTACGTACTTGAGCGGAATTTGATGCGGGCAGTTTACTTTGGGCTAACAAGTGGAAATTGCCCCTTGACGCATTTGAGTGACACGCATAGAATAGCGACCAATATGTTATCTTCTGTCCGCTTTTATTTTGCGTATTATTTTAACGGCTCCCGCTCGGCTGCCGTTGGTTGCGCTTAAGTAGACAGGAAAAATTCTGTAACTAAAGAGCGAGACCACGCGGTCTCGCTCTTTTTTATTACCCTCTCCCAGAGGAGAGGAAAATTAAGGAGCAATCAATGGCAATCCGTGGAATTCGTGGTGCAACAACTGTGTCGGCAGATGAGCCCGGGTTAATTCTCGAAGCCACGCGGGAATTACTGGAGGCAATTTTAGCCGCCAATAAAAGCATGAAGCCTGAAGATATAGGCAGTGCGTTGTTTACTGTGACCGATGATCTCGCTTCCACCTTCCCCGCGCAGGCGGCGCGGCAAATGGGCTGGAGTCTCGTCCCGATGACCTGTGCGCGGGAGATTCCCGTCCCTGGCAGTTTGCCAAAAGCGATTCGAGTCCTCGTTCACTGGAATACGGATGTCAAGCAGAATGAAGTCACGCATGTGTATTTGCGTGAAGCGGTCAAA
>JAIFKY010000107.1 GCA_020049345.1 Anaerolinea sp. | reverse complement strand
CGATAGGTTTTCGTTTGTATCAGTTGTTCGCCGTATTGACTCGCCCAATCCTTCAACCACTCGCCTGTTGTTGCGTCACGAACATCAATTTCTACTGCTGCTTCCGAGTTCCCGTGCAACGCCTGGCTGATTTGCACACAAGCAGACACATAATCCGCAGGGCTGTTGACCTGAAAGCCCGCTGCAGAAGTTCGCAAATGATGAGGGTCGAAGATGATGTGAACGCGTGCCATATTTACAGTTCGTCGTGCAGGGACTTAAGGATTTTCTTTAGTTCTTCCTTTGTGATGATCTTTAACTGTAGTGCGATGCGGGCAAGAGACTGGAAGGATACCGACAAGCCGTCGCCATCCTTCGGAAAAGCAAAAGACGCAGTGCTGTCGCCTTTTTTGTAGCCATGTTGAACGGTGACTTCAAACTTTTTCGTTTCGTTGACGAGTTCGAGTGTCTCTGGCAAACCCCAGTTACCATCAGCGTCGCGGACTGCATAGCGAACGGTCTTGCGTTCTCTTACTTCAAAGGTGAATTCACCTTTATGCTCCTGCCGTTTGCTATTCGAGTTGGTAGGATCTTCCAGTCCTTCGGTGATAAAGATGTGATCGCCTGGATTCTTTGGGCGCAAAAGCACAGTTACTTTATCCTGGAATAGAATTTGATTCCCATCGCGCTGGAATTTACCGATCGTTTCAATATCTGGAGATTCGACTTTCAGACGGTTGTCTTCAATACGTTTTTTACCAACGCGAATACGCTCAATGTATTCGTCCGTGTGATCAATGATCCAGTCTGAAACACGTTTGAGACCATAATCGGTGCTGGCAGGGATGTATTCTAGGAAGGTTTCCTGAATACTGTTGAGGGTCTTCAAATATACAACCAATGGCTTGGACTCATTTTCCTGCCAGTCAGCAAATGGATTACGCTGACTACTATCTAGCCCTTCATACCAATTTGAAATCGCTTCGATGATTCCGCTGTAGGCATGTTGCTTGACATCAAAGATTTCACGAATAGCATCCACGATGCGTTCTTCAACACTTGCAACGGAATTTTCGATTTGTTTTTTGATATCAGGCAAATTCCCTGATATTTTCTTGACGGTCTTATTGGTAATCGCCATTCCTTCACCATCACCAAATGCGGCGGGAATGGTATCCAGAAGGAAGGTATGTGGGTCTTTCGATGCCATCATTTCCATAGCGATTAGGAAATCGGTGACGTGTGGATGATCTTCTTCCGAATACAGGCTGGGAACACGCGCCAGCGGCGGCAAGGTATTCCACCAAATTTGCAGGGCGTTGAAAGACTCCTGCAAAGTAATGGATTTTGAAGCGTCGGTAACATTTTCGTGTTTGCCAAAGATACGGTAAACCTCATTGACCAGATCGCGTTCACCTTTGTCGAGCGGACGATAACTGATAAACGCCTGTAAGTACCTACCTTCCTGCACCAGATTAACCACGGTCTCAAAATCTTTAAGTGGCATTCCAATAATGGAGGTTTCATCCTCTTTGATCAGGATACTATCGCCAAAATAGCGGCGGATGACAGCCAATGACAACATCAACGAGATGGCGCCCTGTCCATAGGCAGGCTTGCGATATTTGGCGAGCCATTCATTGACGGAAAGTTTCTGGTCAGCCTTGAGGGATTCGACATCCTGAATCATCGCAGCCAGCGCGGGGAGTTTGTTGCTGAACTTGGTTACATCCCGCGCAATTTCACAGCGCTGCTTGGTTCCTTCAGTTTTGACCACATTCATCACATTGTTTTGAAGCAGACACTTTTGCAGGTAACGAATATCGCCGCGCTGCTGGGCAAAATCAGTATCCACGGTTATCGGCTCGGTGAATGCGAGCAATTCTTCCACAGACTCTTTTAGGGCGGTGTTTTTTGTTTTATCCACACGGACGCGTAGTTTGTTGAAATCATCGTGGGTGAACTTATTGCGCTTCTCGCCAAAAAGTTTTTCCATTACGCGGTTGGCGGCATCATAGACTTTATTGGCGTCCACTGAAATCGGGTTGGCGGATTTGCCAAGCCAGGTGACCTCACGGTGATTGAGCAGTTGATCGCGCAATTCCTTGAGTATATTCAGCGCACCTTTGCGTTTGCTATCGCCGTGCAGGTGTGAACTGAGCGTGGAAAGATCCTGCGTGGAAAAATTCTCGGCTTGTTTGCTTTTTTCTATATCTTTAAGCGCCTTGACATCCATCACCGCGTCAAGCAGAAATATGGGTGCGTGCGGGATGGCGACCACAATGCGCTCGGATTTATTCTGAGCGGAAAGGTTTTTCGCGCGGGTAATATCTTCGGGCGTCTCGCAGACTACATAAACGGCATAGCCTTCATATTCACTGCGTTTGGAATTGCCATCCAGGTCGGCTTCGAGATTTTCAAAGAAGGTATCTGAGGATAGATCGGCGGGGCGCACCAACTTTCGGCGCAGACGTTTGTCTTCGCCATAGGTGAGGTTGTAATCCTTGGCTTCCAGATAGATATCAGCATTCGCGAGCGGAACCAAGTTCTCCAGTTCAGCCACGATATTTTCGGACTGGTTTTCGGGGCGCTTCTTGTATTCCTCGATCAATTGCTCAAGGTTGATGCCTTTGCTTTTGCGGAACTCGTAGGTGGCGGTATTCTTATCGAAATACAAAATGCCATGTAAGACCAGCAAGTCGAGACGACTTATGGCTTCCTTCTTTTCATTTTCGGTGGCGCAGTACAAGCCGAAGGTCAGGTTTTCAGCCTTGGTTGGGGTCTGAATAATATCGTAGATGAGCATTAACCGCAGTAGGCGTGTCACCAGTGGATCATCCAGCAAAATCTTGGCGTCCATTTTTTCGGCGGCAAGTCGATTTAATTCGCGCGCAGAACTTTCGTAGTTGCGGACAAGTTCGCGCAGGGTCTCGCGCAATTCGCTGTTATCGGCGCTGAGAGCGGATGAGAAATAATCAAACAGGCGGTCGGCGGTGTAGAGGTTCAGTTTGCCACCAGTCTCCATCGAGTGATTGGCAATGAAATCACCATAAGACCCTTCGGCGTGGACTCCGCCCAAATCACCCGCGAAGAACGTGAACACAGAGCGGTTGTTGGAAGCAATATCCCTTGCAAGGCTGATCAGGGCTGAGGTCGCCATTGGATGCATGGGATAGATGTTCTCGATGATGCGCTTGCGGATCTTTGGCGCCGTGAGCCAGTCAAATAATTTCAGGCGGCTGCACTCGGCGAGCAGGCTGTCGAAGACTGCGCTGCGGGCTTCGATCTTTTTCCACATGGGATGATCGTTGTTGATCTTGATGATCGCGCTGATGATATCTTCGATGCCGTTGGGCGTGAGTTCAACTTCCTTGATGCGATCGCTGGCAGTGCGGAATTCATCCGCGTTATAACTTTTGGCGTAGTGGGTCAGTGACTTGTGCGCCGTGCCAACAAAGATCAATTTGGCGCATTCAGGCGGAGTCTCAGCGGCGAGTTGCCCAAATTTTTGGAACATCTTGGGGCTGAGGTTGCCGCGTTCCATCGTGTCGCCAAATTCATCGAAGAGGACGAGCAATCCTTGATAACGGGCTTTGAACTTTTTGCTGGCAAGCGTACTGGTCATGATCTCGATCAGGTCTGACTTGTCATAGGTGAACGGGGCGGTGGTGATATTTTGATGAATGCGGCGGAATTCATCCAACGCGGAAAAATCAAATTCCTTCAAGCGTTTCTTGAAGGCGGCGATGGTCTGGCGCGGAGAAAGCGATTCGAGCGCGGAGCGAAACTCCACTACGAAGTGACCGCGTCCATCCCCTTGTTTTTCAAATCCTTCCCATTCATCGATCTTCTTGATAGCTTGTAAATATTGGGTGTCGAAATCTTCGTCGAAGCCTTCGCGGCGCAGGGCTTCATCCACAGCGCGCAGGACAATTTCTTCAAAGTCGCCCTTGCCACCCCATTGACAGAGCGCCACAAGGTAACGTCCTTTGCTGCGTTTGCTTTTCAGGTCTTCCGCAGCAGCGGGGTCTACTTCGGAATAATTTTGGAAAAATTCGGGCATGGGTTTTTCGCCCGATGGGGTGCGCATGTAATTGGCTAACATCAGGCTGAGATGCGATTTCCCCGTACCATACGCGCCTGTGAGCAGGTAACAGCGTTCGTCCTTGACCTTGAGCGACTGCGACAGTTTTTCAAAAGCCTGGCGGTGGGCGGTGATGGGACGATAGCGCGACATGCGCGCGACGTTCTGGCTATCTTCGAAAAATTCGAGACGCAAGTCAACGTAGGAGGTGTAGCCCCCTTGAATTTCGATGATGTCTTGAATTCTTTCATCCATAATTACACCTTTGAATTACGTTATTGAGTTGTGCGCTAAAGCGGTTTTAGGTTTTCAAACAGAATAATGCGGTTCTGTCGTGAGGCTGTTTCCAGTTGCCAGGTTTCCCACTCGGGGCGGGTTTGTGCGAAAAAGACAAATGCTGTTCCCCGCTGAGGATTGTACAGATCATAGAGTATATCTTGAAAAGGCTTCAAGTTTGTGCCCCAGATCGGGAATAGAAAATCGAGTTCATCCACCAGGATGACATCTTTTGGAGCGGACTTGACTGATTCTAAGACAAGCCCGCGCAAGGTGGAAGGGTCAAACTGGTCTATTTGGGCGGAGAGATCGGGGCGGTGGGAAAGCGTGTCAAGCACGTTCAAATATCCGCCGTCTACTTTATCAGCCAACTGGCGAGCAAAACGGGACTTGCCACACAGCGGCGCGCCATGAATAAGCATGGCGCTACGACGCTCGGCGCGTAGAGTCCGCAAAAAGGCGGGAAGATCGAGCAGGATGTTATCGGCTGTCATAATATCGTTTCATGAGTTCAACATCACTCAGGTCAGGTGAGATGCGGATTTGATCCAGATCGGCGCGCGACTCGAGCGAGATCCCAGATTGGGTCTTGAGTTCTTCGAGCATGAGCCGCAAATTATCTTCGGGCAATTGAAAGACCACACCAGGGCTGTTGGGTGCGGAACACAGATCGGGGATGGAGACGGCGGTGTCGCCTGCGCGCCTGTCGCCGCGGAAGTGGGCAATGCTGGCTGCTAGCACCAGCGATGGGATCGGTTCGCGATAGCCGAGCGAATACCATTCCCCTTCGGCACGCAGATAAACAAGACGGGCGAAGGCTTGATTGGTGTAAGCGTTGAGAAAAGTGTTGATCTCTTTGAGCACATGCTTCTTGATGCTGTCGTCGCTGAACCATTCGCGCAGGTCATCAAATGTGACGCGCAGACGCTCGCGGGTGAAGCGCGGCTGTTTGGGGATGATGGCGTTGACGATGCGATTCCAGATGATGGCGCGTGGATCGGAGCCGATGACGTAGTGGATAAACCAGAGCGTACCGAGATCGTCGCAAAACGGATCGCGTTCCTTGACCAAGCGTCCGAACGAAGTAGGCTTGTACGTGATCTGTTCGGTGAGACCGAGCAAGTTCGCCAGCGCGGAGAGATGTTTTGCCTGACGGTCAGCCACGCCCATTGCGGACGCCAGATCACTCATAGGGATACGCCCGCGCTCATCACGGCAGACCATATCGAGCAGGCGCGCCAGTGTGTCAAACTCCAGGTTGTAGCCGTTGGCAATTTGCAACTTGGCGTCGGGGACAGGATAGCCGCTCTTGGATGTCATTCGTCACCTTCGGGGTCGCTCTCTTGCTCATTGGGCAATAGATCTAAAGATTTTAGAAACGAACTGGATTTTGTCTGAGCAAAAATATCAGCAGGCAAGTTTAGATCAGGAGCAACAAGATTAACTATCCATGAATCAATTTCTAAAAGCACATCCATTCTTTTGTTGAAATTGATATTTGGAACCAATTTACCAGCATTTAATTTTGCAACTCTGCACTCTGGAACAACAGAGAGTAACTTATCGGACAACCTTTTTAAGCTATTTTTCTCAGGAGGATATGCTGGTAAGGGCATTCCCAAAATATCTCGTGGAGCGACATCAAAGCCATCACCAACAACTCTCCAGTACCAATAAAAGACATTGCTGGAAAGAAGTATCATGGCATATCTGTAATTTTGTTCGTTGGAAAAAGGCAAAACCATCTGGTTATTTCGTCCAAAATCTTCAGGAGATGCGGGTATGAAATATCTTGCTCTCGTAGGAACATACAAAAACAGAGAAGGTTCTTCACCCTTTTGAGCAATTAAATCTTTGATGGTACTCGTTGTTGCATTTGAAAGCCTCTTTAAAAAGTCGGATAAATTACTATTTCCTACCATTGGGAAGTTTTCTTCGGTTGCATGGTCAGAAATATTCGAAAATTCCAGACTTTCAAATACTTGGTCGCGTTCATTACGAGCCCAACGTAAAAGTTGTGTGCTCTCAATATAAAGATTAGGGACAGTTTGACGATGTAATATAAAAATCGTCGTACGCTGGCTGTTCATCCTATTTGTATTTTCACTCTCCTTGCCACCGTTAAAAATACAATCTGGAATATTGTCAAAATTAGCTAATTGCAACTTCCCCTTTTGCTTGAGCATAAGGGAACGAACTGAACTCATTTGGCTGCTTATCACAAGCGATAACGGCACAACTAGTCCAACTATTCCCTTTTCATTAGTAACTTTGATTGACAGTTCTATAAACCAGCCAAACAAATTTCGGCAATCGGCTGTTGAATATAATTTTTTCAGAACTTTATCAACCGAAGTAACAACATATGGTGGGTTTTCTAAAACGACATCAAATCCCAAAGTATCAGAAATAAAAATTTCTGGGAATTCCATCTCCCAGTGGAAAAATTTATTTTTGGCGGCAATCTCGCGCGCTTGCTTAACCAAAGGCTGACCTTCCACAAAAGTTTCCCAGTCTTCAGGGCTGTAGTCTCTAATGGCTTCGGTGAGTAAGGCAAAATACGTTGCTTCATCCAAGGGCTCATCGTCGGGCTTGGTTAAGTCAAAGAGTGTAGCCAGCCATACATCCGCCACATCACGCAAACGGCGGGCTTGCGCAAAAGCCGTATGATAAGCCTTGCCCTTGCTCTTCACATCTTCAATGCGTTCCGAGTCAATGGCGGTAATGCTTGCCATTTGTGCCAGCGCCTCAGCCAAAATATGCTGGTACGCCAGCCTGAAAATATCGTCTCCACCCTGAACGTTTTTTGTATTGGGCAGGCTCGCCAGTTTTGCCAGCGGCGCGCCATACAACGAATTGCCCACTTTGAAGTGATGGTCAAGGAAGGTCAACGGCTTGCCTTCGGCGGCGCTGGTCAACCAGAGTGCCAATTTCGCCAGTTCCTGCGCCAACGGGTTTAAGTCCACACCGTATAAACAGCGCTCAACAACACGGCGCTTCCATACTAAGGGGTCAGTCGAGATCGTCTCATTTACCCAATCCAACGCATTGAGAGTCTCAACGATGAAGTTGGTCAGCATTTGTCCCGCCGCAACCAGAAAATGCGCGCTGCCCATCGCAGGGTCAAGGATTTTCAGGCTGAGCAACTCGCGCTCCACCAGTTCCAGCAATTTGCGGTCGAAATAACTTTCCGCAGCGGTGCGCTGGGCGTCGGTCACAGCCAGAGCGCGTTCACGGTTGGCTTCTTCCACCAGCGCCGCAAGTTTCGCCGCGACGCGTTCCAGCAATTTGGGCAGCAGCGTATTGATCACAATATGCTGCACCACATCCTCGGGCGTGTAATAAGATCCGCTCGACTTGCGCTCGCCTTTATCATCGGCAAAATACACCCTGCCAGGTTCCAGGATCGTCTCACCGCGTTTGATCGCTCCCGCAGCGCTTTGCGGCACGTAAGTCTGCTTGCCCTTGCTCGCGCGCACCACCACGGGTTCATCCGCCACCAAATTCAGGCGATACTCCAACATCCCTTCGTAAAGCGTGCCGAGATGACGCACCGAAAGATCGCGGTAATCAATACGCCGCGCCCCGCTGCGCGTCTCCATGAACGCCAGATCGAACAACGCGGGCGCAAGAAAATCATTTTTGATCTTATGCTCGCGCAAATACGGCTTCTCGCTGTCACTGAACAAACCGCCATTATATGGATTGACGTGGGCTTCCTCGCTTCCATCATCCACGACGACACACAGATGGGTCAGCCGCTTCCAGAGTGAATACTCGTCCGCTTCGCGCTCCCCGTCAAGCTGCCACCGTTTCGACGATTCGATCAGCCCTTCGAGTCCGATCCGTTGATAAGCGTCATCGTCCACGGGCAGCAACTGACGCGCCTCGGCATAAAATAAAAACAGCGTGCGATATAAAAGATAGATCGTGTTGCGATAGATTTCATCCAGTTCGGCGCGTCCCAGTTTATGCCCCGCCTCATCTGCCACAAAACCCAAACACAAGGCGTCGAGCACCTCGTCCACGCGGTTTTTCAAGTGACGCTCAATCGCCTGCGTGCTGGCTTCCGACGCGGCGAGTAGTCCATCCAAACCCTGCCGCCCGTCCTCCTGAAACGAAAACACCCCTCGATTGAAAAAGCGATAAAACATCCCGAACCCCGCCAACTGGCGCGGGTCAAGCAATTCTTCCAGATTTTCTTCCAACCAGACTTCATACGGCGCGGGCGACTTCGCCCAACATAACCGCCAATCCCGCCCATTGGACAGGATTCCCCACGCCAGATTATTCTCGCGCAACAACTTGATCAACCGCACCTGATGATGCGCGCCCTTCACCATCCGCCCTATATTGTCATCGGTCACCGCCAAACACAGTCCCAGCGGCTGGCTGTGAGTCTCATCCGCGAACAACACGAATACTCCAGAATCATCTTTCCGCTCATACGAAAATCCCAGCGCCGAAAAACACTGCGCCAGATACCCCATCAGCGGCTGCCGCGTCCCCAACGACGGAAACTCCTCCCGCCACTCACGGATCGTCTGTTGGCAAGCGCCAACCACATCCGCCGCTATTTTCGCGCCGCGGATCTCGTCAATGTAGGCTTGGGTGAAGAGTTGGTGATTTTGCATGAGTCAAAAGTATAGCATAGAGAAATTATGAAATTGAAAAAAAGATCATCCGCTATGGGGTAGGGGTTTGAGAAGGCAGTTCAGTGCTAGTAGCGCCTGGTGTCCAAGTTGGAGCAGGCGTAGTTGTTGGGAAGGGCGTTTGCGTAATAACAGGAATACTGCTTTTTTCGCCAAACCAATAGACATCATATTCATACACCGTCCCGACCTCACCATTTATATTTACAAAAACAAAACCAAAATCTGAGAGTTCTGAATTTGCATTAACGGTTACACAGGTTCCTAATGGAAGATATTTCCCTGCTGCTCCCTTAGAGAAGTAAGCATTGTCATTAATAATAACAGCTGAACTATTACCTGCTGCCGCACAGCGAATAGCAAGGAAAAATTTATATTGGGATAAAGCATAGAGTAAAATGGATAATATCAACAAATAAATACCCCATTTTTT
>JAIFKY010000135.1 GCA_020049345.1 Anaerolinea sp. | reverse complement strand
TTCTGCTTTTCTTCTTTGGCTTTCTCTACACCACTGCCGCGGGCGGAGACTTTCTCATCCTCTGGATCATCCGCAATGTAAAACCAAACACCCTCGTTGAAGACCACCCCACCAACGCGGGCTGTTATATCATTGAATAATAAAAAGGAAACCCCATGACACTAAAACAATTTGAAAAACAGAATTACTTGAATATCGAAACCGTCCGCAAAAATGGACAGGCAGTCAAAACCCCCGTTTGGTTTGTGCAGGATGAAGAAACGTTTTTCGTCTGGACACAGGCAAATGCAGGCAAAGCCAAACGGATTCGCAACAACGGCGCTGTCCGCATTGCGCCATGTACCTCATCTGGCGAAGTCCTCGGCGAGTGGCTCCCCGCCCAAGCCCAAACAAACGAAGCGCCCGAAGCGATCAGCGACCTGGAAAAATTGATGAAGAAAAAATACGGCATCATGTTCCACATCTTTGGGTTCCTAGGGAGAATTCGCGGCGGGGCAAAATACACCGCGATCAAAATTCAAGTGTAATAAAAAAAAGTGACAGTCACCTTAAAGGTGACTGTCACTTTTCACTCATTACTTCCTCTACCCCATATTCTTTTTCATCACGCGCTTCAACACGACCTTATAAATCTCGCTAAGTTTCTCACCCATATCTTTGGCTTCGGGGTTTTCAGCGCCTTGCGTCTCCATTTGGGCAATCAGCCCGCTCAACGCTTCCACAAATTGCTGGTTAACTATCGCATCGTTTTCGGCGATCATTTGCTCAAGCGCTGCGGCATCTGGCGCCTGCAACAACTGCTCAATGAATGCAATTTCTGGCGGAGGCGCGCTGGCTTCCTGCAAGACCTGCACCATCTTTTGCAGTTTACCCATGCGGGCGTAATCGTTCTTCTCGGAAGCCTGTTTCAGAAGTTGATTGACCACTTCGACAGAGTCCTGCGTAAAGCCTTCGATGTTTTCGCGTGTGGCTTTTTCCACATCTTCCTGTTCGAGCAGAGACTCGATGAAATCCTGCCCCTGCTTGAAACGCGCTTCCATTTGTTTGTCCACTTCGGCAACAAATCCCAGCGTTTTCTCGCGGATCGATTCGAGGCGGGCTTTTTCTTCGCCTGTGGCTTTTTCGATCTTCTCGCTCAAAGTCTGGAAGAAGACATAGTCCATGCCGCCGCGCGCCAGCGAAACATAAGCGCGGATACGGGCATCGCTTTGGGCTTCGATCACGAAGTCCAATAGTTTTTCACGGGTCAGGCTTCGTCCTGCTTCCTGCAAAACTTTTGTGGCGGCTTCCATCTCTGCGACAGACGCTCTCAATTCACGCCCGAAGGCGGTTTCTTCCAGCAGTTGTTTTTGCAGTTCGATCAAGGCGCGGGCAATGGGTTCCTGTCCGCTTTGCATGGCGTTTTGCGCGATGCGGCTGAACAACCCAAAGAACTGCTCGTCAATATTCTTTTCATTTTGTTTGATCAGTTCCAGCCGCGCATCGGGCGAGGTCATTTGGATCAATTTCTCGATCAAGAGAATTCGTTCCTGCTGTGACTTGATCATCTCGGAGGAAATGCCATCCTTGTTCAAAATGGTTTCCAACATCGATTCATAGGTAAAGTTGGCTTGCGGCTTGAACAAATAGCCCTTGCGTTTTTCTGGAGGTAATCTATCTACAACCTGCTTGATCAAGGGTCCCATCATTTTTTCCTGCTCGTTGAGCGGCAAACCCAACTCAGGCGGGAAGAAAGTCAGCAGAAGTTCCTTTTCGTTGTCGTGATAGATGACGGGCGTGGCAAGACGTCCATCATATCCGCAGTGCGGACAATGGGCATGGTTGGATTGTCCGCTCAGCAGGCGCTGTTTGGAGGCGGGTTCATGGGTCACGTCGAAAAGTTGTTCAACGTTGGCTGCGATCATTTGTCTACAGCGCGGGCAAGAGATTTGAGTTTGTGGCATGAGTTAATTTTCCGATTTGATTAAAGAGATTAGGTAATTAGGTAATTAGGTAATTAGGAGGCATGTAGGGTTTTCTGATTCCTAATTACCTATTCACTATGTACTTGATTTTATCCTACAAGTTCTTCCAACCGATCAACATACCCTTCCATCACGGCAAAGGTTTCTTCAACAGCAGTTGGCGTTGTCAGGTTTACGCCTGCCTTCTTGAGCACATCCAGCGGATAGACCGATGAGCCGGATTTCAAAAAGCCGAGGTAATCTTCGACGGCGTTGGGTTCGCCGCGCAGAATTCTACCAGAGAGCGCGTGCGCGCCAGAGATGCCTGTGGCATACGAATAAACGTAGTAGTCTGAGAAAAGATGTCCGAAGGTGGACCAAACCATCCCGACACGGGAGCGATCAACTTTCACCTTGGGACCAAATCCTTCGCTAAACAGATCAGCCATCAGTTCCAGCATTGAATCGGCGGTCAGGGATTCGCCGCGTTCCACTCGTTGATGAGTCTCCAACTCAAAGCGCGCCAAAGTCGGCATCTGGAAGAAATATCGAAAGAAGTTGCCGCCGACCGCTTCCTCAATCAACGAGATCAGGAAGTTTTTGTCTGTGATCGTTTTGAGCAAATGTCCGCGCAGCATGGCTTGATTGAAATTGGATGCGACCTCTGCCACGAACAGCGAATAATCCGAATAGGCAAGCGGCTGATTTTTCCACGTTAGGTACGAGTGCATCGAATGACCGAGTTCATGCGCCAGCGTGCTCATACTGCCGACTTCATCGGTGTAACTCATCATAATAAATGGATGCGTACCAGATGCGCCCCACGAGAACGCGCCGTTTGATTTGCCCTGATTTGGATACACATCCACCCAGCGTTCTTTGAGACAACCTTTGCGGATGGTGTCGGTGTACTCTTTGCCAAGCGGCGCAAGGCTGTCGCAAATCAACTCAACCGCTTTTTCGTAGGGAACCTTCGTCTTTTTCGGTGCAATCGGCGCCCACATATCGTAGTAGTTGATTTCCTTTAATTTCAACGCCTTGCGCCGAATTTCAAAGTAGCGATGCCAGACAGGCAAATTCTTTTTGAAGGTGTCAATTAAATTATGAAAAACATCCACCGGAATGTTGAGATCAAAAAGCGAAGCCGAAAGCGAATCCTCGTGCTTGCGAACCTGGCTGTAAAAAACATTGGCTTTGATCGAAGTGGTCAGGTTGGCGGCAAGCGTATTCTTGAATTCAAGGTGCTTGTCCATGTAACTTTCAAACGCGCTTTGCCTTACCTTGCGATCAGGATGCTCCATCAAGGCAGTGTGGAAATTACCCTGCGTGACGGCAATCTTTTTACCGTTGCGGTCAACAGCAGGCGCAAACTTGAAATCGGCATTGGTCAACATGCTGGTACTGTTGCCCGCCCCGCCCAGCGGATCGCCGACCATGCCCAAAATTTCCTCCACTTCACCTGAACGCACATGCGCCTGCTTGCGGAACAAATTTTCCATGTTATGCGCTTGAATTGCCAGTTTGGAATTCTGCTTCATCCACTTGTTTAATTTGGCTTTGCCAATTTTAAGCAGTTCAGGGTTAATGAAAGCGAGTGTACCAGCCACCTGCCCGTACACCGCTTGGGCTTTGCCAAACATTGCCGCAGAAGTTTGATTTGTGGTATCCACGTTGTATGAAAAACCCGCATACACATAAACGTGCATCAGGCGTTTCGTCAATTCATCAACTTGACCGAGCGCCTCAACCAAAGTCTCTGCGCCTTCGCCAAGCCTGCCTTCATATTTCTTAATATTCGGCAGCTCAGCAAGAATATTTTTTACTTCTGCGTCCCATTCTTTTTTGGACTTAAAAACACTTTCTGCATTCCATGTATATTTTTTGTTTGCTTCACTGCGCGGGGGAATTAAGTTTGACATTATTTTTCCTGTCTCAAAAGGTGGAATATTTTACCAAGTAAAAAGATTAATGAAGAATGAAACCGTCACGAATAACCAATTACCAATTACCAATTACGATTTACAACCTCACCTCGGCAGCGAAAAACAAATTCTCGCGCCTGTGGTTGCCCCCGCATCTGCCCAGATGCGCCCGCCATGCGCCTCAACAATGGCGCGCGCCAGGTAAAGCCCCAGCCCCGCGCCTTTGGTCTGCTTGACGGCATTAGTCGAACGATAAAACCTGTCAAAAATATGCGGCAGGTCTTTGGCTTCAATGCCAGAGCCTTCATCGCTGACGCAAATAATCACCTGTTCGGGGCGCGCCGTGCCGCTGATTTTGATTTCACCTTTGGGCGCATATTTCAAGGCGTTGGATACCAGGTTGGCAATCACCTGCTCAATGCGCGTTTCATCGCCGATGATGACAGGGAATTTTTCTGGAAAATCGGTGACGAGGTGATGCTTCGGAGATTGCGATGCGAAACGCGCCACCACCCGCCGCCCCAGGCTGGGGATGGCGACATCAGCTTGGTTCAGGCTGAGACCACCCGCCTGCAAACGCGAGGCGTCCAGCAAATCATCAATCATTTTCGAGAGGCGATCCGCCTCCTCCTCAATCACCGCCAGAGAATCGCTGATGGTGGCTTTATCCCATTTGGCATCATCGCGCCGCAAAGTGGATGCGTAGCCTTTGATCAAGGTAACCGGCGTGCGCAGTTCGTGGCTCACAATGGAGATGAAGGTCGCTTTGATTTCATCGGCTGTTCTAAAATGCGTAATGTCGCGCACGCTGACAAAGACATTGCGTAGTTTATTTTCACTTGAAAGCAAAGGCGCGTATGTAATGCCCACCGGCAAATGAGTTGGCTGTGGACGTTCAATATCGCCTTCCACATATAATGTGGCGTTTGGCGTCAGAGGCCACCCATCGGCGACAGATTCTTCGAGCGTTCTGCCTTGCGGCTCTTTCTCCCAGCGGATGATCTCGCCGTGTTTTTTGCCAACAATTTCCTCGCGCGTCAGACCGTACAGTTTTTCAAAAGCGGCGTTGCATCTCTCCACTTCCAAATCTGCATTGAGGATGAGAATGCCATCTGCCGCAGAATCGAGCAATGCGTCAAGGCGCTGTTTTTCGTAGGAGACCTGCCCATACAGTTGGGCGTTGAACACTGCAATGGCCGCCTGATCTGCAAAAGATTGCAACAGCACGCGGTCATTGGGCGTGAACAGGTCGGCATAGTTGCGGAAAATAAAAATCACGCCGATGACTTTTCCATGCGCGGCGAGGGGCAGTCCTGTGCCGTTGAGCAACCCCATACTGGCAGTGTAAGTCAATTCTTTTAACATGCGATTGAGTTCGCGCACGTCCAACTCGCTGACAACCCCTTCGGCAAGCAGGGGTGTCAGGTAACTTAAAAACGCCGGCGCAATCCCATGCACGGCAGAGACGCGCCAACCGTCAGGTTGTTTGAGCGCGATCAATCCCGCCTGCCCAGCCAGCATTTCAATCGAGACGCGTAAAATACGCGCCAGTAATTTCTCAAGGTCTAATTCCTGAGTGAGCAGGCGCGAGATTTCGAGTAAATAATCTCGTTGACGTACGCGGAAGTCGGGGAGCATGTTGGCTGGTAGCATGGGCAAAAAGGATGAGGGATGAATCGTGTGTGTTACGTGTTGCGTGTTTACCTACCTCCCATTCTATCACCCGTAAAGCGCGGGCTGTGTAAGAGTTACGTAAGCAGGATAGACTTTATCGGAAATTAAATCGGGACGCTATACACGCAGAAAACGCAGATTTCTCTTTTTGCATCAGCGAAAATCAGCGTTTTTCAGCGCCCAAAACAGGCTCTTTGCTTTTACCGATAAAGTCTAATACGCCAGCAAATACTCGTTTCAAAAACATTACAAAACTGTTATCCCAAATAATTGACATTAGTCATAAATACTAATAAAATCTTAATATAGTAGTACTTATAGGTGATTTTACGGATGCCCTGACCCAACACTTTGGTGATTTTACGGATGCCCTGACCCAACACTTTTTTTGGTCGCAACTCTCCTTTTTTTTGGAGAAAGGTGTTGGCGAGTAAACAGCGAAACCGGCCGTAGTTTTGGTGGTTTTGCTGTTTTTTTATTTTAAGCGTCACCTTACTCTAATATAAAACATCCCGAAAGTTTCAAATTCTCGTTTGGAAAAGCCTTCGGGATTGTGTACTATACGCATAAGTTATATTTTTTTGGATACAGACATTTTCATTATTCTTTATTACCCATCTCGCAGGAGCCGATCATGCAATTTATTTTTCATAATTTCAAAAACAACCTAATGCCAGTTTTACTGCGGATGTTTGCCCTCGTGTTATTGCTTGGGATTGTGCTGGGACAAATTCCGGCGCTAAACGCGCTGGCGGCGGGTGAGCCAAAATTGCTCCTGACCAAATCCATTGAAGGCGGCGCAACAACTGCTCAAGTGGGAGATACCATCCGCTACCGCATTCGGCTGGAATGCAGCAGTTTGGTTGACCCTTGCGGCGAGTTGGAAATCACAGATGTGCTTGATGCTGGCTTAACATATTTGCCCCCGCCCAATTCATCTGTGCCTGCTGGTTTTACAATTGTAGAAGGAGTTGACGCTCTAACCGGCCGCCCCAAAATTACCATCAGAAAAACGGATAATAATCTTCTTGACGGTTCACAGTATGATGCCGTGATCGCCGTTAAGGTGAAGTATGATTTGCGTCCATTGCCCGCCACTATTAATAACACCGTCAATGGGACGATTGACCCGCCCGGTCCGACCCCTGTGCAAACTGCTCTTCCCGCTGACGCGCTCCCGATCACAGTTGATGTATTAAATCCAAGTTGGGGGCTAACTAAAACTTTGTTCAGCCCTACGATTGACCCAACCGTGGATACGGATGTCACCTATCAAATTAATCTTTGCCCAACCGGCGTTTCGGGAAATGTTCCGCTGCAAAATATTGTCATTACCGATACCCTGCCGACAGACGCAGTCTTTGTCTCAGCCAGTGATGGAGGCGCATATTCCTCTGCTACTGGCAAAGTAACATGGAACATCACGGGACCCGTCACTCCGCCCGCCTGCGCGACGCGCTACGTGACCATCCGCTACCCCAAGGCAGATTTCTCGATTGGGGAATCCATCACCAACTCAGCCAGCACGACCTTCAACTATAAGGATTCAAGCGGCGGCTTTTGTGTTACTAACTGTTATGGCGTTACTCCGATCACAAAGGTTCATCCGATTGATGATATTTTTGACGTTCCTTCCTATGACAAAAGCGACGTAGGCGACCCGGTTGGTATAAGCGGGACAGCGCGCTTTTCCCTCAGTTTGAATACCAACGGCACCAACTACCCGCCCAACGAAGTGACGTTGATTGACAACATGCCGCCCCAGCTTCAGGTAACTGAAGTCACCAGCGGCGAGTGGTCTGAGGCGTTTAATTATGTCCGCGAGTATGTCGAATACTCCACAAACAACGGTGTCAATTGGACTCAATTCTCTGTCCCTGCTGGGAAACAGCCTGCGGAATATAATGAAAATACTGTTTACACCGCTCTTAACGCCAACATCACCAATGTGCGCTGGCGTTTTGAATATGACCCCGATAGATTGGCTCCGTTTTCTTATATCCCCGGCTTGCCCTACACTTGGTCATTTACCAGCAACCCGCAAATTCGCGTTAAACCGCGTCTTGCTGCCGTAAATACAGACCCGCCCGCTGTTGTATCTCTAGGAACTGCAGCCAACGGCGCAACCTATTCCAACTGCGTTCAAGTCAGCCGCGTAACCGGAGACCCGCTCGCGCCCAACCCTGTGACCGATGCCTGCAAGTATGAAGATATGACGGTGCGCGGTGACTATGTCAGTCTGAGAACTTCCAAAGCCGAAACCCCCGGCGTCCCTTGGGATGATTTATATGATCCGCTGATTCAAAACCCCGGCTTCATCGATGACTACAGCATCCTGCCCGGTGATATGTTGAAATACACCCTGACCGTGGATATGACCGAGCGTTCTTCGATAGACCTGGCTAAACCAACCATTCAGGATACGATTCCCGCCGATCTGGTCTTTGTCCGCAATGGGACAGCGAAATTGAATGGCGTTGATCTGGCTACGCAGCCCGCTTTTACACAGTCCGGTCAAAACCTAAAATGGTCGTTTCCCCTACTCACGATTCCCAAAAAGACTCTGGGCAGTAATCTTTTGACCGTTGAATTTTTCGCCCGCATTCCACGCGGACAGGCTCCCGGTTTGCGCACGAACAACATGTATGTCGTGACCGATTCAACGGATATGCTGTGCGAAATCACAGGCACACAAAGCACGGATACTGGCAACATTGACGGCGACGCATCCAGCGCCGAAGCCGCCTGTAAAAATACCGATACGTATATCGTGGAACGTTCCGCCGCACTGCGCGGTGAAAAGTGGATTCGCAGTGTTGCCGCGCAAAATAGCGGAGTGGTTAACAGCGTCACCTTCCTACCTGACGCCACCTGTCCCAACGGCGGAAATACCGGCTTGGCAGGCTCTTACATTCCCGAGGTACCAGACAGCACCAACAACTTTACGCGCTACCCGTGTATCTCGCGCGCATTTCCAGAAAACGCCTTTATTAACAATCAATTTGTCCCGCCGCCCCCAGCCATTAACCCATTGTTGGATGACTTCGAGTACAACCTGCGTATCTTCAATGACGGCAACGTGCCGATGATGAAGTATGTCCTCTACGATATTCTGCCCTACTACGGCGATAAAGGCTCAGGCGGCACGCTTGCCGACTCGGCGCGCGAATCTCAATTCCGTCCTGCCCTGCGCGGACCCGTTCAATTTATCAGCGGACCAACGGGTTTGAGTGCAGCGAACTTCACCATTGAATATAACCTCACAAACAATCCCTGCCGCCCGGAAGTATTCAACACTACCGGGGCTGTTCCATCAGGTTGTGACAATACCTGGACAACAACCTGGTCAGCCGCAGCTCGTTCGTATCGCATCCGCTTGAATAGCGGATCGTTGATTGACCCCTCGGCAACTTCATCTGAAGTGCGCTTTGGCGTGCCCATGTCCATTCCGGCGGATGTAGATCCGCTTGGTTCTTTCAACAGCGACGACCCGCAATCGTATGAAAATGCCTGGAACTCGTTCTCGCATGTGGGTTCGTACACCGACCTGAACCCGCCCCCCAACAACATCAAAGATCTGCTCGCCTCTGAACCAAGCAAGGTGGGCATCACCATTCCCGAAGTGATGAGCATCGGCAACCGTGTCTGGCGCGACTCGGACAACAGCGGCACGATCAACCCGCCCGATGATACAAAACCCGGCATTCCTAACGTGGTCGTCAATTTGTATCGCGATGCAAACGACGATGGCGCTGCTGATGATATTAACGGCGGCGGATTCGACTCGATTCAAGATCGCATCGCCACCACCACCACCGACGCAAACGGCTACTACCTGTTCAGCAATATCCTGTTTGATTCTACCGTGAACAATCCCACTGGATTGAATAACAACCGCTACATCGT
>JAIFKY010000057.1 GCA_020049345.1 Anaerolinea sp. | reverse complement strand
CCCGGTGGACCGGAGCCCACAATAGTTTTCGAGACTATCCCATTCAACCACTCTGGCACCTCCCCAGTGCGCGCAAGATTATAACCGAAAATTCTACAACTCCACGCTCTCATGCAGTTCAGGATAATGCACCTGACTTAAGTTTCGTTCATTCAAAAGACCCTTCAAGGTCATGGCTTGTTTTTCTTCGCCGTGTACCAAAAAAATTTGCTTGACTGAATCTTTTACGCCCAGCGCATATTTCATCAACAAATCCTGTCCCGCATGACCCGAAAGCCCGCCGATGGTTGCCACGTCACATTTGCGTTTGTAAACCTCTCCAAAGATGTTTACCTGTGGTTCGCGGTCAGCCAGCCTGCGCCCCATCGTATTTGGCGCCTGCCATGAAACAATACAGATCGTATTCTTTGGATTATCAATATTATTGCGGATGTGATGCACAATGCGCCCTGTTTCAGCCATGCCCGAAGAAGCGATGATAACCATTGGCTCTTTGCGTTCATTCAAAGCCTTGGATTCTTCCACAGACTTCACATAAGTCAGCATGTTGAAATCCAGCGCAGGGTGACGCGCTTCCAACACAAACTGAGCCGTTTCTTCATCAAAACATTCGGGGTGATTTTTGAAAACCTGCGTGGCGTTCACCGCCAGCGGACTATCCACATAGACCGGCACACGCGGCACATCGCCATCTTCCATCATTTCATTTAAGTTGTAAACCAATTCCTGTGTGCGCCCCACCGCGAAGGCTGGCACGATCACCTTTCCGCCGCGCTCCACCGTCCGTTTGACCACATCACGGAATTCCACAAAAGCATTCTGCGGGTCGCTGTGTGATTTGTCACCGTAGGTTGATTCCATAATCATGTAATCAACGGCTTCGGGCAGAATTGGGTCACGCAATAACGGCATTCGATACCTGCCAATATCGCCAGAAAACCACAAGCGGATTTTTTTGCCCTTCTCTTCGATTTCAAGCGAAACGCTCGCCGAGCCGAGAATATGCCCTGCCTCGTAAAAACGGGCGATCACGCCCGGAATGGGTTCAAACACCTCGGCATAATCCACGCCTTTGAACATGCCCGCAACATCTTCGGCATCCTGTTCTGTGTACAACGGCTCAATCGGACTCTCGCCGTGTCTCGCGCGCTTCCTGTTCACAAACTCCGCATCCGATTCTTGAATGCGCCCCGAATCGCGGATCATCAAACTGCCCAGTTCGGCTGTTGCGCGCGTGGCGTAGATCAAGCCTTCATAGCCCTGTTTTGTCAGGTTGGGCAGGTTGCCCGCGTGGTCAATGTGCGCGTGTGAAAGAATTACAGCATCTACAGATTTTGGGTCAAAATGAAAATTCAGATTGCGCTCATACGTATCGGCGCGTTTGCCCTGGTACAAACCGCAGTCCAAAAGCAACTTCGAGCCGTTGATCTCCAGCAAATGCTGAGTTCCTGTTACGGTATGCGCCGCGCCGTGAAAATTAATTCGCATTTTTTGCTCCGAGCATTTTCAAGATTTGCGCGCCGTATGTTGCCACACGCGAAGGGCTTTCCTTCATAATAAGAGCCAACTCATCCATATCCTTCGGCGGGTTTTCTGCCATGGCCAGTAAATATGGCTTTGGCAAAATGACATCTGACTCAACGCCCATTTCCAGACCGGTCTTTTTTCTCCACACTTTTAATTTTTCCAGCCGGCGAAGAAACGCGTCATTCCGCACTTCAATCTGTTTCCGTTCCACAAGCGGAGCAGCCACCCCGCGCCGAACGGCAGACAGTACGCCATCACCCCACAAATGGATTTGCTTTTCGCTCAACCCAAGCGCAGAAAGGTCTACCTTGTGCTGGGGTGAATTTTTTGACATTGCGACGAGCGTGTCGTCCATAATTACTTTATAAACCGGTCGGTTTAATTTTTCCGCTTCATGGTCGCGCCATTTGCATAATTGCGCCAGAACGGTTAGATCGCGCAGCGAAAGGTCTTTGCGGCTTGCAAAACGTTCCCATGATTCACTGCTGGCTTTTTGTTTGTGTTCATCAAACAGGCAGGCGCGCGTGAAATCTTCCTTTGCAAATGTCAGGCGTTCTTTTTGATTCAGTTCCTTTTCCAGCACATCGCGCAGGTCAAAAAGATAATGCGTGTCAAGACGCGCATAATGGATTTGTTCTTTGGTCAGCGGACGCGCCGCCCAGTTTGCCTTTTGATGCCGTTTGTCTGTTTGAATTTTGAATTTATCATTCAGCAATCTGTCCAGTCCCACAGCCGGATAGCCAAGCACGCGCGCGGCGTGCATGGTGTCAAACAGGTTTGCAAAAGAGAATCCAAAATCGCGCCGTAGGCAGACCAGGTCATATTCTGCGGCGTGAAAAATTTTCTCAATGTTGGGGTTTGCAAAAATGGGAGCAAGCGCGCTTAAGTCTTTCAACGCCAGCGGGTCAATCAGGTAATCTGCTTTGGTTGAAGAGAACTGCATCAGACAAACCTGCTCGCGAAAAGCATGCAGGCTGTTGGATTCGGTGTCCACTGCCACACGGCTTTGTGTGACAAGGTCATCTATCATTTGTTGTAATAATGGATTCGTATTTACCCAAACAGGCGGAGGCAGAGTTTCGGACATATTGGTTGATTATAAACCTTTCAAACAGTTGAGGAATTACATTTAATGTTGAAGTTCTTTTTCCATGACCATGCCGTCTTCACCGTCGTTGTAATAACCATTCCAAATTTCGGTGGTGGCGTAGCCATCTTTTTCATACATTGAAATTGCAGCCTGATTTGAGATTCGGACGGTGAGGCGCGAGCGGGCGACGCCAAGTTTGGCTTCGCAGGCGTGGAGCAGGGCGCGCCCAATACCGCGCCGCCTGTAGCGTTGATCCACTGCGATGGTGGCGATCCAGCCCCAGCCTTCGTTTGAGCGCGGATCTCCAGCCACAAATCCGACCATTTGGTCGTCTTCGACTGCCTTGATTCGAATCACGCCCGAAAAGGTCAAAACGGCGATCAGGTCAAATATCGGCCAGGCGTCCTTTCCAAAACTTTCATTTTCAAGTTTGCGGAGCGCGTTAAGGTCAAGGATGGATGCAGTAACAATTTCCATAAAGAGGGTGATTGTATCAATAAAAAAGTGGAAAGCGAAAACTAAATTTTCACTTTCCACTTCTCATCTTTCACTTTTACTTTCTTTTACTTCTTCGCATCTTTGCCGAGGAAGTTATCCAACATGCTGGTAAATTCCATTGGGAAGATGAATTTGGTGGATGGGCTGGAGCCGATGGTCTTGAGCGTTTCAAAATACTGCAAGGTCATGGTCTTTTGGTCTACAGATTTGGCGGCGTTGAAGATGGCTTGCAAAGCGACGGCAAAGCCTTCGGCGCGTAAAGCCTGTGCCTGCCTGTCGCCTTCGGCGCGCAAGACGTTGGACTCGCGCTCGCCCTGAGCCGAGAGGATGGCGGCTTGCTTGGTGCCTTCGGCGCGGTTGATGGCGGCTTCTTGATCACCCATTGATTCGGTGACGAGGGCGCGGCGCACACGCTCGGCGGACATCTGGCGGTTCATTGCGTCTTGCACTTCGCGCGGCGGGACGATTTCGCGGATTTCGACGTTGGTGACTTTGACGCCCCAGCGTTCGGTTACTTCATCCAAACGGGTGCGGAGCATGTTGTTAATGTGTTCGCGTTCTGAAAGAACATCATCCAATGGAATACCGCCGATGACGGCGCGTAAAGTTGTCGCCGCAATACCAGCCGCTGATAACTCAAAGTTTCCTACCTGCAAAACAGACATGGTTGGGTCTAAAACTTTGTAGTACCACAGGAAGTCAATTGAGATGGGTGCGTTATCTTTTGTGATGGATACCTGATGCGGTACTTCACGGATCTGTTCGCGCAAATCCACTTTTACGGCGCGATCAATGACTGGGATAAGAAGAACGATGCCGGGTCCTTTGGTGCCTACCGAACGACCGAGGCGAAAGACAACCAAGCGTTGATATTCAGGGACGATGCGAATGGCATTGGCTAGAAATACAAAGCCAATGATCAGCACTGCTCCGACAAAACAAAAAATCGTGCCACCTGCTGCAAAGGTATCCATACTTTTTCTCCTTCAATATTTAAGTTTGACTAATCATTTTTTTCAACAACGAGGATAAACCCCTCGCGACGAACGACCCGAATTGAACTGCCATCAGGAATGAGGGTATCGCTTTTGGCTGACCACATTTCACCTGAGATATACACGCTTCCCTCTTCGCGAATCTTTGATCTGGCTTCGCCGATTGAACCGACCAATGTTTCAAGATCATGCACTGGGCGCGCGCTTGCGGCTTGTACGGTTTTACGCACGATGATCCACAAAAAGGCGGATAAAAGTCCCGAAGTTACCAGAGCAACAAACGGGTTGACGGCGGGCTTCCAGCCATCCACTGCAAACATGAACACTGAACCAATGACCAGCAGAAAAATGGAAAGCCCAAGATATGGTTCGCGTTTTGGTTTTTGAATGGCGTAGATAAACGGAACAATGCTCAAAACAAGAAGCGCCAATGCCCACCAATTAAAGGACAGGTTGTAAACTGCATATCCCGCCAATGCGAGGCAAAAGAACGCGCCCACTTCAAACAATCCTGTACCCGGCGTAACAATTGCCATCAAGCCAAGTAAAACGCCGCCCAACAGGATCAGGTATGCAATATTGGGTTCCAGTAAAAAGTCCATTTATGCCTCCATTTGATTATACAACAGATGAGTGAATTCGCTTCTATTTACGAGAATCGCCAGATCAAGGTTGTGAAGAACTTGGTTGTGAGCGGCATTATAATAATCTGGTTGAAAATAAAACCTCTCTCACAGGAGCATCAGTGAACTTTCAAAAAATTTGCGTTATCGGGCTTGGCTATATCGGTCTCCCCACTGCGTCCACATTTGCGGCGCACGGCATCAACGTCCTCGGCGTGGATGTCAGCCAGCATATTATAGATACCCTGAACAAGGGCGAAATTCATATTCACGAACCAGGCTTGCACGACGAAGTAAAAAAAGCCATTCAATCGGGAAACTTTAGAGCCGCCACCAAACCCGAAGAGGCAGACGCATTCATCATCGCCGTGCCGACTCCATTTCAGGAAAATAAATTTGGCGAATACAACGGCATAACCTACAAACTGGCGGATATGCGCGCCGTGATCTCTGCCGCCGAGTCCATCATCCCATTTTTGCGGAAGGGGAATCTCGTTGTGCTTGAATCAACATCTCCGCCGCGCACCACAGCAGATTTGGTTGCCCCCATCCTCGCCCGCACGGGGCTTGTGGCTGGGCGCGACTTCCATTTGGCGTATTCACCCGAACGGGTTTTACCCGGCCAAATTATGCGCGAGTTGATCGAAAATGCGCGCGTCATCGGCGGCATCACTCCCGAATCGGCGCAAGCAGGCAGCGACTTGTACGCCACCTTTGTCAAAGGGCAGATCATCAAAACCGACGCCACCACCGCCGAAATGGTCAAGTTGATGGAAAACACCTACCGCGATGTGAACATAGCCATCGCCAACGAATTCTCGCGCCTCGCCGATAAATTTGGCGTGGACGTCTGGGAGGCGATTTCGATTGCCAACCTGCATCCGCGCGTGAAAATCCTCAACCCGGGTCCCGGCGTCGGCGGGCATTGCATCAGCGTTGACCCGTGGTTCTTCGTTGAATCTGCGCCAGAGTTAACTCCGCTGATTTATCATTCGCGAAAAGTCAACGACGCCCAGCCGCATTTTGTTGTGGATACGGTCAAGCGCGCGCTCGGCTCACTTGGCGGAAAAAAAATCGCCGCCCTCGGACTTGCCTACAAACCCGACGTGGACGATCTGCGCGAAAGCCCGGCAAACGAAATTGTTCACCTGCTTCAAGATGAAGGCGCGCAAGTCAAAGCGTGGGAGCCGTTCAAGCCCAACGCAAATCTTGCTGGAATTAGCATGTCACCCACTCTTGACGATGCAATCAAAGAAGCAGATGCGCTCCTGCTTTTGGTCAACCACACCGAATTTAAGCAATTAAATCCCAGTGAGATTGCCGCAAAAACAAAAGCCCGCATCCTGGTGGATACGGTCAATGGCTGGAATGACAACGCCTGGAAGAATGCTGGCTTCGCAGTATTTCGGCTGGGCGATAATAAATCCAAAATCGAAAATCCAAAACCATGAAAATCCTCTCTGTGTTCGGCACGCGCCCCGAAGCCGTAAAAATGGCGCCCATCGTCAAACTTCTGGCCCGCACAGCAGGAGTCGAATCGAGAGTCTGCGTCACCGCGCAACATCGGCAAATGCTCGATCAAGTTTTGAATTTATTCGAGATCAAACCCAATTACGATCTGGATTTGATGCGCCCTGATCAATCTCTTGCAGAACTAAGCGCAGCAATCTTCACCCATCTTGATCCTGTCCTCGAAGATTTCCAACCCGATTGGGTGCTGGCTCAGGGAGATACGACCACAGTAGCAATCACATCCCTGCTTGCATATTACCGCCGCATCAAATTTGGTCACGTCGAGGCGGGACTGCGAACACACGACAAATGGCAGCCCTTCCCTGAAGAAATTAATCGCCGCGTTGCGGGCGTCACCGCAGACCTGCATTTTGCACCAACAGATTGGTCACGCCAAAATCTGTTACACGAAGGCATCGCAGATGAAACGATCAAAGTCACAGGCAACACCGTCATTGACGCCTTGCAATTTGTCTCCACACAACCTGAGCCTGTTGAAATAAAAGACCTGCTTGGAAAATTGAAATTAAGAAATGAGAGCCAGGAAACGAAAAAAAACGCATTGTCTGGCGCTCGTCGCTTATTACTTGTGACAGCCCATCGCCGTGAAAATTTTGGTCAGCCGCTGGAAAACATTTGCCGCGCCCTGCTTGAGCTGGCAAAACGCGGAGACGTGGAGATCGTTTATCCCGCGCACTTGAATCCCAATGTGCAGGAGCCAGTCAACAGATTGCTCAAAGGCATCGAACACATCACCCTTCTGCCGCCATTGGATTACCTGCCGCTTGTGCATTTGATGAAACAAGCCGCGCTGATCCTCACCGACTCTGGCGGAATTCAGGAGGAAGCGCCCGCCTTTGGAATTCCAACTCTCGTCTTGCGTGATGTCACCGAACGCCCAGAGGGAGTATCGGCAGGGACACTCAAACTGGTTGGAACAGAAACCAATTTCATCGCGCAGGAAGTGCGGCGGCTTTTGGAGGATGAATCTGCTTATGCAGAAATGGCGCAGGCGGCAAATCCCTATGGCGACGGTCACGCTGCAGAAAAAATCATCCACGCCTTGTTAATGGAAAACGGATAATCTTTTCAAAATTGTATGTCGTAAAAGAATAACAATGTGCTACACTGAAGAAAGATATCCTGTAAATAGCAAACTCGTCAAAAGGCGGGGACGCAAAGTCATGGGTCTAAAGTTGCGGCAACGCAACCATGATCGCCAGATTGCCGATGATCACATATTATTTATTATGTTGCTTTCGCGGCCTGGCATATGTCAGGCTGATTTTATTTTGAGGCTGACAAATAGGCTGATTGAAAACCATTTCAAACTCTAATCATATCAGGGGTAAAATTGTTTTTTATTGAAACCACAGCCTTTTTTAGAAACCGATAGTTTGTAATGTTTAACAAAAATTTTCTGAGTATAATAAAGGAAAGCCATCATGTTACGCCGATCTCTTGCAGTGCTCATCACAATCTTTCTACTCAGCGCAAGTTGGGCGCCTGTTTACGCACAAACTCAAACCCAGGACCCCAAATACTTTAGCGAGACTGGTCACAATGTTAAAGGGGATTTTATAAAGTTTTATAACGACAATCCCAATGCCATGTTTTTATATGGCTACCCCATTACAGAAGAATTTGTAAATAAAGACGGCAAGACGGTGCAATATTTTCAACGCGCCCGTTTTGAATACCACGCTGATATGCCCGAGGGACAGAGAGTACAACTTACGCAACTTGGACGTGAAACCTATGTTTCCACCGGTCCATTAAATGTTTCAAACACCTTTGCCTGCCGCACGTATGCCGAAACCGGATATCCAGTTTGTTTTGCCTTCCTTGAATTTTTTGATCAATACGGCGGTCCCACACAATTTGGCTATCCGATCTCAGGGTTTGAATACCACGAGAACAAGATCGTACAATACTTTGAAAAAGCACGCCTGGAGTGGCAGCCATGGAAGGTCGAGGGACAGCGGGTTGTAGTCTCAGACTTGGGGCGCATGTATTTTGACAAAATTGGCGAAGACGTTGGTCTGCTTTCACCAGTCAAACCGCTGGACAGTACCAATACTGACATTATCAGTTTGCAGGTACGCGCTTTTGCATGGAAGGCAGTAACCCTCGCAACCGACTCGCAATTGATTTTTGTGATTGTACAAGATCAAAACCTGCAACCTGTGGCAAATGCAAGTTGCACAACACTTGTGCATTGGCCCGATGGGCGCGCAGAACCTACCACACTGGTCACCAATACCAATGGCGTGGGAATGGTGCCACTCTCTTTCATTAGCCAGCCATACGGAAGTTTGATCTACGTTGACGTTGTGTGTACTTTTAGTAACTTCAGCGCAAACACCACAACCTCATTTAGAATTTGGTACTAAACCTTCCTGATAAATCAATAAAAAAGGCGTTCAATGTGAACGCCTTTTTTATTGCCTGCATCAAACTTCAATATCAGTCGGCTTTCCAATTTTCAGCCATTGTAATTTTGAACTTACCCCCGCTGCCAAAAACTCTTGTTCAATCCTATCCCGTCCTTCGCGAAAATGTTTCCAGCCTTCGTAGTGGATGGGGATAATGGTTTTGGGATTCAACGCCCGTGCTGCCTTCACGCCATCTTTCGCATCCATCGTAAAGCGGATCGGACCTGTGACGGGGAAGCTGGCTCTACCCAAATGAAAAATTCCCACGCTGACGGTGAATCGCTCCGCTACTTCTTCGATGCCGTGATAAAAGATCGTGTCGCCGGTGATGTACAACGCGCCGTTCTGCTGACCTTCCCATTCGAGCATGAAGCCGATGGTCTGACCCGCAAACGGATGGACGATTAACGGTCCGTGCTGGGCGGGGGTGGCGGTGACTTTTATTTTTGTATCGCCCGATTCTAACATTGTGCTTTGCCAGTTTGCCATTCCTTCGGCGTTGCCACGCAAACGTCTTTCGCCTGAAGTCGTGGTCAGCACGCGTTTTGCTTTCGGCAAAAAGGCGCGCCCTGCTTTGTCGAGATTATCCTCGTGATGGTCGTGGCTCAACAGCACTGCATCAATTTGCCCAAGCGACTCTGTCGAAACGGGGGCATCTGTCAACTTGGTGGAGCCAGTGCCCCAGCCGAAGGAATACCGTCCGCCAGCAGGATCAAATACCGGGTCGGTTAAGAGGCGCAGCGATCCAATTTCCAAAAGCATGGTGGCGGTGCT
>JAIFKY010000194.1 GCA_020049345.1 Anaerolinea sp. | reverse complement strand
ACCAACACAGGCAAAGTGATCGGCAAGGAGGTCGTACAGCTTTACGTGCGAGATGTCAAATCCACGTTTGCCCGCCCTGAAAAGGAACTCAAAGCCTTCGAGAAAATTGAACTCAAGCCGCAGCAGACCAAAACCGTCACGTTCAACCTTGACCGCGAAGCCTTCTGGTATTTTGATACACTCAAGAACACATGGGCAACTGAAGCAGGCGAGTTTGAAATCCTCGTTGGCGCATCCAGCCATGACGTACACGAGAAGCGGAGCGTCATCCTTGAACCCGCGCCGCGCGCATCACGCCTGCACACCGGACTCACCATTGACACCCTGCTTGGTGATCCCGATGGGCGCGCCATCCTTTCGAAATACGTTGGCGGATTCCTGCTGATGGAAGATATGAGCATGGCGGGCGGGCTCACGCTTGAACAAGTCGCAGCCAATCACCCCAATTTTGTTCCGCAGGAATTGGTTGAAAAAATAGAAAAAGAATTGGAAAAAATAAATTAATTTATTGCAAGGGCGCAGTTGGATGGTACGGCTGCGTTTAGAGATTGTTTAATAACTTCAGCACGAAGTCGCTAAGATGCAAAGTTTTTCCCTTCGAGTCTTAGTGACTTCGTGCCTTTGTGGTCAAAAAACAGGCTTGCTAAACAGTCTCTTACGGAACACGACACACGCTACGCATTGCAAAGTCCAGCTAAGAGAGTATTTTCTTAAATGCTTTTTATCACTTAGATCACGAAGATCACTGAGAAAAATTTATTAAAAATCTCTGTGACCTCTGTGCTCTCTGTGGTTAATGCTTGTTACAAATTTGGACTTAAGAAACGCTCTCTAAAATGAAACGCGCGCAAAATCCACTTGTGGGGGGGGATTTTTTTATTTCATCCATCATTCCTCATCCTTGTTATAATCCGCCCCATCTTATTTAACGGGAAACCAATGAAAAAATATCTGCTCTTTACAGTTTTCGTTTCTGGCATGACCACCCTCGCCGCCGAACTTGCCGCCGGACGTTTAATTGGCAACGTCTTTGGCACAAGCAACCTCGTCTGGGCAAGCATTATCGGACTGATCTTGATCTACCTCTCGCTGGGGTATTCGCTCGGCGGCAAATGGGCTGATAAAAACCCAACGCCGGGCGCAATGTATCGCATTCTGGCTTGGGGCGCATTCACAATTGCGCTCGTTCCCTATATCGCCGTACCAGTTCTCAGGTACGCCGCAACCGCATTTGAAGCGCTGAGTGTCGGAATTATGGCGGGATCGTTCGTCGCCGTATTAATTTTGTTTAGCGTCCCGATCACACTGCTGGGCATGATCTCCCCCTTTGCCATTCGTCTTTCGGTAGACGATACAACAAAGTCCGGCGAAGTCTCAGGAAAAATATACGCCATCTCAACGCTCGGCTCGTTTATCGGCACATTTTTACCCACCCTCGTCACCATCCCAACCATCGGCACAACCAAAACATTTTTGCTTTTCGGTTTATTTTTACTGTTCGTCGCATTGGCGGGTTTGGGAAAATTTGCATCCAAAAAAGAAATGCTCAAGTTGATCTGGATGCCGATCCTGTTGGCGATAATTGCCATATTCTCCGCCAATCAGGCGCTCAAGAACAGCACTGGGCAAGTTTACGAAACCGAGTCGGCGTACAACTATATTCAAGTACAGCAACAAAATGGCTACACGCTCCTACGTCTAAACGATGGTCAGGGAGTTCACTCCATTTACCACCCTGACACTCTAAACTATGGCGGGCCGTGGGAACAGTTTTTGGTCGGGCCGTATTTTTACGCAAACCGCAAACCACAGGATATAAAACGCATGGCAATTGTCGGTCTCGCCGCTGGCACCGCCGCGCGCCAAGCCGCCGCAGTCTATGGCGATATTCCCATTGACGGTTTCGAACTTGACGGAAAAATTGTGGAGGTCGGCGAAAAGTATTTTGGATTGAACCTGCCCAACCTCACAGTCCACATCGGCGACGGACGGCTGAACCTTGAACGAAGCGAATATAAATACGACATCATCGCCGTGGATGCCTATCGCCCGCCGTACATCCCGCCGCACATGACCACACAGGAATTCTTTGGGATCATCGCTTCGCACCTAACCGATGACGGGACGCTGACCATCAACGTGGGATCAGTTCCGGGCGACCGCCGCCTAATCGACGGGCTGGCAACCACCATGTCAACCCAGTTTGCATCCATTCACATCATGGATATTCCCGGCACGCTCAACACCATGATCTTCGCCACCAAACAACCGACCACCCGTGAAAATTTCACGGCCAATTTGGTCGCGCTCGCCACAGACCCAAGCACGCACCCGTTGCTAGTCTCCGCCATGTCATCCACCTTTGCCAATTTCAAAGACGGCTACGAAACGACAACCGTCTTCACCGACGACCTCGCCCCCATTGAGTGGATCGTCAATGACATGGTTGTTAGTTTCGTCTTGCAAGGCGGACTGGAATTTTTGCAGTAATTACTTAATGTCGTTGCGAGGGTGACGCTCTTTCGCCCAAAACAATCTCCAAATACGCGGTGGATTGCTTCGCCGCCAAGAACAAGAACGCGGCTCGCAATGACAATTAAAAGAGAAACCATGAAACCAACCCTTTCCAACATCCTATCCTATCTCGTCTCGCTACTTGTGCCCCTTGCCTTAATTGGGACGGCTTTGCGTATTTTGCTCAGCCCCATTTACATCAATGTTGAATATAGAATGCCCTACTTTCCAGCCGATGAATATGGCATGACCCAACAAGACCGCTTACAATGGGCGCCCTTCGCTTTGGAGTATCTCGTCAACAATGCAGATATTTCCTACCTCGGCGATCTGAAGTTTGACGACGGAACTCCGCTTTACAACGAGCGAGAGCTCAGTCACATGGCAGATGTCAAAAACGTGGTAATCAATGCTTTGGGCGTTTGGACCATCTCCCTCATCATTCTAGCCGTGCTTGCCATCTTCGCCAAACGCGGAAAGTGGACGCCGGACTACGTCAACGGTTTGCGGCGCGGCGGCATGTGGATGATCGGGCTGGCTACTGCGCTTGGTCTTGTGGCGGGCGTCGGCATCCTGATCAACCCTGATGTGTTCTGGCAATTCTTCACGCTCTTTCATCAGGTATTCTTCACGGGCGATTCCTGGCTATTCTATTATTCAGATACCCTCATTCGCCTGTTCCCCATGCGTTTCTGGGAAGATGCCTTCCTATGGGCGGCGATCCTTGCGCTAGGCGGCGGCATTGGATTGGCTTTTGGCGTGCGCGCCAAAGAATAGTAGACCTCTTGCAGTTGAAAACCACAAAGCCACCAAGACACAAGGTCACTAAATTTTTTTCTTTGAGTCTTCGAGACTTTGTGTCTTTGTGGTCAAAAATGGACTTTCGCAAGCGGTCTAATCAAAAAACATCCCAGGTGAGTTTTTTACCCCAACCTTGGGATAATGCGTAACTCAGAGAAGCAATACCGTTTCCAAAGAGGGCGTAGTGGGTTATTCCACATGATGTATAATTTCAACATAGGAGTTAATTCATGTCACCCGCTTTATCGTTAGAAAACAAGGTAGCGCTCGTCACCGGCGGCTCACGCGGAATTGGACGCGCAATCGCCGTGGAATTTGCAGCGCGCGGCGCGGCAGTTGTCGTCAACTACAACAAGTCACCCGAAGCCGCCGAAGAAGTAGTTGCGCAGATCCAATCTGCAGGTGGAAAAGCCGCCGCATATCAGGCAGATGTTTCAGATTTCAAACAAGCCGAAGCATTGATAAAGTTTGCAGTGGAAACCTTTGGTGACCTAAGCATCCTCGTCAACAACGCCGGCATCACCCGCGACCAATTAATTATGATGATGCCCGAAGCAGATTGGGACGCGGTGATCAACACCAACTTGAAGAGCGCGTTCAACTGCTCAAAAGCCGCAGTCAAACACATGATGAGAAAGCGCGTCGGACGCATCATCAACATGGCTTCAGTGGCGGGGCAAATGGGCAACGCCGGACAGACAAATTACTCGGCTTCCAAAGCAGGTCAAATTGGCTTTACAAAAGCGCTGGCGCGTGAAGTTGCAGCGCGAAATATCACCGTCAATGCCATTGCACCCGGGTTTGTAGATACCGAAATTTTAGATGGCATGACCCCCGAAATACTTGAAGCCGCGCTAAAAATGGTTCCACTGGCGCGTAAAGGCAAACCCGAAGAGATCGCCTACGCCGCCGCATTTCTCGCCTCAGATGAAGCCGCCTACATCACCGGTCAAGTCCTTGGCGTGGATGGCGGCATGGCAATGATGTAAAAGGAGTAAGAATGACAGAAAACAACACACAAGGAAAAACAACCGTATCGCCTGATGTCCTGACAACAATTGCGCGCCTCTCTGCGTTAAGCGTGCCGGGCGTCAGCAGGCTGGCTCCCGTCTCCGGCGGCGTAAATCGCTTCTTCAAACGGGGAGCGGGTGACGGCGTCCGGATTGAGACGGAAGAGAATACAGCCTATGTAGACTTGCATCTTGTCCTCCAGCAGGATATAAACATCCGCGAGGTTAGCCGCAATGTCCAGCAAAACGTGGCGCGCGCCATTCAAGAAATGGTCGGCATGGATGTTGGCTATGTGAATATTCACATTGAAGATATTGATTACGAGGATAGCGAGGCTTGAAAGCATGAAACCCCGAACCAGGGCGCGATCCGTTGCTCTGCAAGTACTTTACGAAACTGACATTGCAAACAATCATCTTCCAGGCGACGTATTAAGAATACGCCTGGAAGAGATTCCGCTTGCCGACGATCTTGCCGAATTTGCAAGACAGATCATCTTTGGCGTGCTGCCACTCACCCAGGACCTGGACCAATTAATTGCAAAATATGCGCCTGAATGGCCATTGGATCAAATTGCGGCCATTGATCGAAATATTTTACGAATTGCCTTCTGGGAATTCGCCGTGTACCGTGAAACTCCGGTTAAGGTTGCCATCAATGAAGCCGTGGAACTGGCAAAACAATATGGCTCAGACTCTGCGCCGCGCTTTATCAACGGTGTGCTTGGAACATTGGCAGATCACGAACACGAGATTAACCAGATCATTCAAAGTAGAATCGAACACGAAACGAAATTGGAAACTTAAAAATGGAAATTCTTGGCGTTGGACCCTCTGAATTTATTTTCATCGTTATCATTGCGTTGATTGTTCTTGGTCCAAAAGATATGCAAAAAGCAGGCAAGACCATCGGCAAATGGCTGCGCAGTATTATCACGTCTGACGGCTGGAGGATGTTCCAGCAAACTTCGCGCGAATTGAAGACATTACCCAACCGCCTGATGCGGGATGCAAATGAAGAATTGGGCGACATTGGAAAAGAATTGAAGGATACCACCAACCTGATCGGCAGCAGGCCGTACAACCATATTACCCCTCCGCGCCCCCAGCCGACGCCCATCATCCGCACACCGGAAAATAACATTGCGCCGCCTGCATCAACAGAAATAAAAGAAAACGAAAGCGATCAAGCAAAAGATGCGTAAATTCCTTACGGGACCATGGCGGGTTATTGCCGTTCCATTCCGCTTTATCTTTAACCTCGTTGCATTCCCTTTTCGGGCAATTTACCGAAGGTTTCCAAAGTTTTTTGATCGGGTATGGCGGGTTGTCACATTCCCATTCCGCCTGATCTACAATATCATCGCGTTCCCTTTTCTGAAAATACAGCAATTCAACAAATTTCTGAACACCGAACCCGAGGAACACCCGATCACAGAAGTTTTTGTTGAACTGACCAACAACAAAGACACGCGCCAAATGATGTGGGATCAGGTTGAAGCGCTGCGGATGCACCTCCTGCGCGCGCTATTGTCGCTGATTCTCATGGTTGGCGTTTCTTTTATTTTTACACAAAAAGTTATTAACTTTCTTGCCCAGCCCGTCGGCGGTATTGATAAACTAATTGCCATTGAAGTCACCGAATCGGTCAGCGTATTCATGAAGGTGGCTCTATTCTCAGGCATTGCACTGGCAATCCCTTACATTGCATTTGAACTTTGGTTGTTTGCCGCGCCCGGGCTTAGACCGTATGAACGCAAAATGGGGCTGATTGGAATTCCACTGGCATCCATTTTCTTCATCGGCGGCGCGGCTTTTACTTTTTATCTGATGCTCCCCACCGCGCTGCCTTTCCTGAATAGTTTTATGAACATCAAAACAGAGTTGCGTCCGCAATCTTATTTTTCTTTTGTAACCGGATTAATGTTTTGGATCGGCGTATTTTTTGAATTCCCTTTGGTGATCTATGTATTATCTGCGCTTGGATTTATCAAGCCGCAGATACTTGCCCAGCAGTGGCGGTTGGCAATTGTGATCATCGCCGCCGTTGCCGCAATCATCACGCCGACGATTGACCCTGTCAACCAGGGACTGGTAATGGCGCCCATGATCTTGCTATATTTCCTCAGCATTGGTTTGAGTTACATTGCCCACGCCGGGCGAAAGCGGAATCAAGCCGAAGAGCAGAAAAAGGCCGACGAAGCAGAAACAGGCTAGGGCGGCGAAGGAAGCGATTGTTTTATCGAGGAGAGAGAATGAATATGCGATCTGTATCATCACGCAGTCTTATCACTGCGGCAATTGTGCTTGTCCTGGTTGGACAGGCTTGCACGCTTTCATTGTTTGAAAATCCCATTATTTCCGGCACATCCACTCAAACGCCAGGGGTTGTTGTTCCCTCGCCAACGCCTCAGGCAATGGCGCAAACTACGTTTACAGTGGTCTTGCCTGAAGCGCTTCAAGCCAATGAAACAATGGCAATTGCCATTATGGATGAGGTGACGGGGCTTTCGTTGAATGCCACGCAATACCCAATGAGTTCACTCAATTCAGCGACGTACACCGCCACGCTGCCGCTCCCCTATAATTCTGTTGTGAAATATCGCTATGTGCGGCGCGGCGTTTCACAGGTGCTGGAAGATACCAATTTCGGCGGGGCAATTCGCTACCGTATGTATTTTGTTACAGGTCCAGCCGAAGTGCAAGACATCGTTGCAGATTGGGGCGATAAAGCGTACGCGCGCGCAACCGGCATAATTCAAGGACAGGTATTTAATGCAGACACCGGATCTTCATTACCCAATCTGCTGGTCAGCGCGGGCGGAATGCAATCCATCACTGATTCGAGCGGACATTTTGAATTTGCCGGATTGCCGACAGGCACACAAAACCTGCTGGTGTACAGCATGGATGGTATGTATCAAACCTTTCAGCAAGGGGCAACAGTAGCCGATGGGCATACAACGCTGGTTGATCTGCGCGTGAAGCCCTTGCAACTTGTGAATGTTACATTTACAGTGGCTGTGCCAGATACCACCGTACCTGGTGTGCCTGTGCGAATTGCGGGCAATATTTTACAACTTGGAAACACCTTCGCTGATTTGCAAGGCGGCATCAGCACAAATGCAGACCGTATGCCCACCATGAGCCTGCAAGCAGACGGACGGTACGCGATCACCCTTGCCCTGCCCGCAGGCGCGCACATTCAATATAAATACACATTAGGCGATGGCTTTTGGAATGCAGAACACAAGGAAGATGGCGCGTGGAATTTGCGCGAGTTTATTGTGCCGGCCCAGGAAGTGACGCTTCAAGACTCGGTTGCCTCCTGGTCTGCCGGAGATGCGCCCATTCTTTTTGAGGTAAGCGTTCCATCGGTTACGCCGCCCGGTGATGTGATCTACATTCAATTCAACACGTTTGGCTGGATGGAACCCATCCCCATGTGGCCGCTTGGCAATAATCGCTGGGCGTACAAAGTTTACAGCCCGCTCAATATCCTCGGCACTTTTTCATATCGCTATTGCCGCAACGGTCAATGCGGAAGCGCAGACGATGCCCAGACGGTCGGCGTTGCGCCAACGGGTCGGCAGGCAATCACCAGCCTCACCGCGCAAGATATTCAAGACACAGTCAACGCCTGGAAGTGGTACGAAAGCCCGGAGCCGATCACACTGGTTGGCGCAAACATCACTCCGCGCGCCAGCGGATTCATTGCCGGCGTGGAATTCCAACCCACCTACCGCCCCAATTGGTCCTATTATGCGCCGCAGGCATTTTCCAACACGCAGGCGCTTGGAGCCAACATGGTGATTCTCACCCCAAGTTGGACATACGCCAGCGCTTCACCTTTGAGATTTTCTCCGATTCCCGGGCAAGACCCGCTGTGGATTGATTCGGCGATTATGATTTCACAAGCCCGAGCCTTGGGACTTAACGTCTCACTCTTTCCAACGCCGAACTTCCCCGCTTCTGCATCCACTTTCTGGCTGGGCGCGCCGCGAGATGCACAGTGGTGGCAGACGTGGTTTTCACGCTACCGATCATTCGCGATCAACTACGCAGACCTTGCCACCCAAACCGGAGCGCAGACCCTAATCCTCGGCGGCGATTGGGTATCTCCCGCCCTGCCTGCCGGAAAACTATCGGATGGCAACCCGTCCAACGTTCCGGCAGATAGCGAAGCTCAATGGAAATCGATCATCGCGGAAGCGCGTCAGCATTTCAAAGGACAAATCCTGTGGGCACTGCCTTATACCAAAGCCTCACTTGAAACGCCGCTAAATTTTCTACAGGATGTGGATGGGATTTATCTGCTCTGGTCGGCGTCGCTCTCCACCAACCCAAGCGCAACAAAAACAGATTACGCCAATGAAGCCGCCCGCCTGCTGGATAATGAAGTTTCGCCGCTTGCGTCCTTGTTGAAAAAACCGCTTGTTCTTGCAGTGGCTTATCCATCTGCGGCAGGCGCGGCCGGGAATTGCATTCCAGACGGCAAAGGCGGCTGTCTTGAATGGAGCGCACTCAGCAGACCCAACGCAGACCTTAGTTCGGTCAGTTTAAGTCTGCAAACTCAGGCGGATATTTACGAATCAATCCTCACGGCAATTAACACGCGCAATTGGATCACTGGCTTTGTCAGCCGTGGATATTATCCGCCAGCCGCTTTACAGGATAAATCGGCATCCATTCACAGCAAACCTGTCGCGGATATTTTATGGTATTGGTATCCGCGTTTGTTGGGGACTGTAAAGTAAAAATCTGGAGAAGCTCGCATAATAAAACCCCGAAGGCGGCATAAATCCATGCCACCCCTTCGGGGTTTTTATTTTCTCCTACACATCTCTACAATCATTTCATCCCTTCGGGATTGAGAGCATCTCTCACCCTGAATTTACTATTCACTATTTATCTACTGCCCAAACACCACATATTGCCCATTCCCGTAAACCTCTGCATAGCCCTTTGCCGAAAATAAATCAGAAAAGTCGGAAGGCGTCTGGCTAACGTCGAGGATGACGTAGTTGTATTCGATGTTAATTTTGCTTCCAAGCGAATCAACACAAGCCATGTCGCGGCATGATTGCAAAGCAGATAAATCATTCCAGCGTGGATAAAACCCATCGCCCAGAATCCACTCCAAGCCTTGTAAAGTAGCGGCGGAATGACGCTCTGCCAAAGCGGGGAACCATTCCTGCACTGAGTCGGTCATCACATCGGCGCGACCGGTGAGGATTAAGAAACTGCCATCGGCAGGCGTATTGTCCCTGACCCAAGACATCATATCCCGTGAAGCATAAGAAAGCGTCACGTTGCGGATTACGTACGCATGGACGAAACATTCGATAATCAAATAGAACAGAATGCCAAGCAAACTCATCGAAAAAGCATGGCGGTTCATAAACGCATTATCTTTTTCCACAATCCATTTTCGCGCGCGGATAAAATTAATCAGCGCGGGCAGGATATCCAAAAACCCATACGCGGCAAGCATGGGATATAAAAACGAAGTCACAATGGATGCGCTGCGCTGGTCTATAAAATAAGGGAGGAAGCCCCAAATCAACAGATCAAAGCGGCGTTTGTAAATTGCCCAGCCAAGTCCCAGCCAGCGGAAGAGAGTCGCAAACGGCAGGATCGTCTGGCGCGAGAGCAGGTTTTCCCATAATGCCGCCAAAGACACGCTGAGATCACCAGACTGACTGGCAGAAAGGAACGGCGCCAGCCCATGCCGAAATATCACAACTCCCCACCAGGGCGAAGTAAGCAACAAAGTCCCCGCGGCAATCACAACCGCGTGGATCAAAGCGCTTCGCGAGCGGATTAGAAACACGCCAAAGATGAGGCAACTCATAGCCGTCAGAAAAGCCATCTGTGGATGACTCAGCACAACCAAAGCGCACGAAGCGATCGCCAAGCCCGTCATTCGCCAGGATGGTTTTTGAAAAGTACGCAGAACAAAAATTAATGAAGCAATAAAAAATAACGTCCCCAATGCGCGCGTCAAACCGCCGCCCATCAAAAGCCAGACGTAGTTACCAGGCGCAAAAGCAAAGAAAGCCGTCGCCAAAGCCGCGCGCGGACGATCTGCCATGATTTGTTTTGCAAGCAAATAAAATAATGGAACGGTTAGTACAGTAAACACAGATGGCAAATACATCAACACCTGCGAGCCAGAAATCCCGATCACCCCCAGAAAAGCGCCAAGATAAAAACCAAAAGGCGGGTAGGCGTATGGAATATTTACTTGGTTATAAGTTGTGTACATCGGAAGCGCAAAACCACTTCCCCGCAGGTCGCGCATCATCACCAAAAACATCCCGCCGTCATTGATCGGAAACCCAGCCAGGAAAACGGGAAGCACGCGCACGAAGGTTCCAAAAAAAATGGCAAGCCCCAAAATTGTCCACGTCCATTCCAACTCGCCAACATGCCGCAACTTTAATTGAGTATTCATGATGAAAGATTCTACTTTATAAAAAAGAAATGCGGAGAAAATTTTCTCCGCATTTCTTTTTTGCTTCGCAATATATTTTTAGAGGAAGATCGGCAAACTACCAATCGGGGATTACCCCCCTCAAACACTGCCCGTACCGCACGAAGACGACGAACTCGTCCCCAGCGAAAACGAACTCGCGCCCGCCGCCGGTTTGGAGGCAAATGTGGACATCTTCTTCTTCACCTGGCTGCTGCCGCACGCAGGACAAACCACCTCATCAATTCTACTGAGGCTGAATACAAGGTCTTCAAAAGATTTATTACACTCGGTACAAACAAATTCAAAAATCGGCATGACTACTCCTTAATCAAAAACTTTTTGCAACTCCAATTAATTTGGATGCGTAAAAGACAAAAAAGTTACAACCTAAATTCTTTCGTAATATCCGCACATCTCACCTCATCAAAGAACGCATGAACAACTTTAGAAGCATATCCCAAATCATCGAACCACAACTCGCCGTGGAAGGCGCGGGCGTTTTATTGCGCCGCTCGGTCTCTCCGCGCGCCAGCAATGAACACGACCCATTTTTACTCTTCGATCATTTCGCTTTCAACAACCCGCTCGAAGGTCCCCTGCGCGGATTCCCCATGCACCCGCATCGCGGCATTGAAACCGTCACCTATATTCTGGACGGCTCGGTGAATCACCGCGACAGCCTCGGCAACTCAGGCACAATCGGACCCGGCGACGTGCAATGGATGACCAGCGGACGCGGCATCTTACACGAAGAAATGCCCCGTCGCGGCGAAAGCGGAAATATTTACGGCTTTCAACTGTGGGTCAATTTACCCGCCGCTCAAAAAATGAGCCAGCCGCGTTACCAGGAAGTCAATTCGTCCACCATTCCCGTCATTCAAAAAGATGGCGCAACCATTCGCCTCGTGGCTGGAGAATTGGATGGGATTCGCGGACCCGTGACAGAGATCGCCGCCGCGCCGCTTTACATGGACGTAAAGTTGGATCCTGCTTCGAGATTCGTTTACCCCGTCCCAAGCGGACACACCGTCCTCGCCTACGTATTCGAAGGCGCAGGTGAGTTTGGCAACGAAGTTGTAGAATCTGTCAGCATGGTGGTATTCAACGACGACGGCGGGCATATTGAAGTGAAGACCGAAACCGGCGCGCGTTTTATGTTGATCGCAGGCGCGCCATTCAAAGAACCCATCGTTCCCTACGGTCCGTTCGTCATGAACACAGTTGAAGAAATTCAACAAACCATCGCAGAGTTACGCAACGGCACGTTCATTCAATAAAATAAAAGCGCATGGAGATATTCTCTGTGCGCTTCTATTTTTCATCAATTTACGGCTTTGAAATCTTAAGATTATCGAAAGAAATTTGTACGCCGCCTTGCGCCAATGTGCCGGTAAAAAAACCAACAACGCCAGCGCCAAAGCGAGCATCCTGCACTTCCCCCAAAAACTGGTCATTAACGTAATATTTCATATTTTCCCCAACCGCGACAATTTTAATATGATTGGTCTGCGCGCCCTGTTTAATTACAGGAGACTGTGTCCAATCCACAAGTAGTTCCGCGTCTTCGCGCTCTGCTCCATCCACAGTAAAAACATAAAACCCATCGCCGCTGATTAAAAAAGCGTAAAACTCGCCTGCATTAATTCCATAGCGAAAAATTACGCCATAAGAATTATCATCCGGGCCGCTCACTTGTGTTGCATCAACCTCCAGGATGAAATCTGCATATTCAACTTTTGTGCATTTAGTCCATTTGGCATAAAATGGAGTCAGCACGCGCATATTGAATTGACCATTTTCCACAAAGCGTTCCACATCTGCTGTCGAATCAACTGTGCAGGAATTGGTAAATTCACTGTCTTCAAAAAGTATGCTGTTTGGCGTAGGGGATGATAATGCCGTGGACAACGGAACAGACGTTGGAACTGTCGCAATGGCAGGGGCTGGGGAAGAGGAACAAGCCGACATGACCATCAATAACAGCATCACAAAGGAAATGTCCTTTGAATTTTTCATTTTGCTCCTGTAAAAAATAAGTGATGACAGAGATTATACTGTAGACATATTTTTGATCTATGGACTTGCAAAAAAACAGGGAAACTGTGAAAAATACATTTAACCATTCTCAAAACAAAAAGGAATTAATATGACACAAGTGCTATACGGACCCCAACTCGGCAAGGAAGGCAAACTACGAGTCGGATGCAGCGCAACGATCTTTGATCAAACCCGCGAAAAAGTCTTGCTCACCCAGCGCACAGACAATGGGCGCTGGTGCCTGCCAGGTGGCGGCATGGAATCAGGCGAAAGCGCAGCGCAGGCATGTGAACGTGAAATATGGGAGGAGACGGGCTTGAAAGCGCGCGTAACGCGCCTAATCGGCGTCTACAGCAACCCCGACCAATTGGTGATCTATCCCGATGGAAATAAAGCATTCTTCGTCGTCTTAAGTTTTGAAGCCGAAATCATCAGCGGTGAATTGGGATTGAGCGACGAAACGACAGCCTTTGGATATTTCTCGCTGAAAGAGATGGAATCCATGCCAATGCATGGCGAACACAAACAGCGAGTGGAAGACGCCTTGATCGGCGGAGATCCGCTGATAAAATAAGCATCATTGACAAGTTTGAAATTTCCCCAAAAAAAGAAGGAAACTCGAATGACTCTCGCCAGCCTCAACTGCCCCAACTGCGGACACCCATTTTCGAAAGCAACCGCCTCCAGACAGCCGTTCAAATGCCAAGCCTGCGGCTCATTACTTCTCCTGTCTTCAAAAGAGGATAAAAAACAGCCAAATATTTGTTCCAAGTGTGAAACCGTAAACAGCGCGTATCAAAGATATTGCACACGCTGTGGCACAAAACTCTTGCTCGACTGCCCCGTCTGCTATCGCTCCAATTCATCTCAAGTGGAGTTTTGCGAGGGGTGTGGAACAAACATTCAAGAGGAAATTTTACGGCGTGAGGCATGGCTTAGCGTGAAAGCGCACAACGACCAAAGACGCAAATCCATCCTCAAAAACATGGAACAGGACGAACAGAGAATGGAAATTGCCCGCCATATCGCCGACCTGAGCGAACCCGAGCGACACTCTTTTGCCACTTTCGGCTTAAGCCAAATTGGAAGCGCAGCCGTTGAACCGCTCATTGAAGCCATGCGCGAAGACGCAGACCCCGACGCCCGCTACGGCGCAGCCCGCACACTTGGAATGATCGGCGACGCCAAAGCCATCCCATTCCTAATCAAAGCGCTCTCCGATCCCGATCCCGCCGTCCGCTATTGCGCCATCGAATCTCTCGATGCAATGAATACCATCGGCGCAGAGATCGAAGAATTAACGAAGGACAAATACAAATGGGTACGCGCGCGAGCATTGCAAGCATTGAACTCAAACACAGGCAACCTATAAAATTCTGGCGCGCTGATAAAGTAATAATCTACCATGTGCAAGAAATAAAACACGTCACCAAATTCATGGCGGCGTGTTTTATTTACAACTTTTGAAACTTTATCAATGGAGATCACATGTTCAAAAATATTTCAGAACGTTTTTATCAATGGAACAAAGGCTGGCTGGTTTTTATCCTATTTTTACTTGACGCTTTTTTCAGTGGATTTCTTCTGCCGCTTGTTCAAGCCATGATGCAAGGCGACAAAGGCGGCATTCAACCGCTCGACTTGATGCTCTTTGCAACGCCGGCAAAAATCTTTGGCATGATCAATGAATACGGCGAATATGGACGCCCGTTTTACCGCAATGTGGAATTGACAGTAGACATTGTCTACCCGATTGTATATTTATTCTTCTTTGGCTTATTGATCTCATGGCTCTTCCAGCGTGGATTTGCCCCCAAAAGCCCCATGCGAAAGTTCAACATCGCGCCGCTGGGCGCATGGTTCTTTGACCTGCTTGAAAATATTGTGATCGTAATTTTGCTTTCGATATTCCCATCACAACCCATTGCACTGGCGTGGATGCTCACTTTAATATCCACAATCAAATGGTTCTTTGCAGGCGCAAGTATTTTATTAATTCTTGTCGGACTTGTTATGGCGATAAAAAATAAATTCAAGATACGGGAATAATGAATGATGAAAAAAAGACCGCCCTGCAAGACGGTCTTTTTTTCATCATTCAGCCCTCATCCTTCATCCTTTCATTTCCCGCCACCATACGCCAGTACATTCAGGCAAAATTACCCATTTATTTTGTTTTACTTTATCGCCCAGTTCATCGCCAAAGAAAAAGCGGGAGAGATATTCGGCTTCTTCAAGTGAATCAAATTTGTAATCTGTGCGAATCCATTTATGCTGGAAACCAACTTCATCAAGCCAGGGATAAAAATCTTTGAGATGCTCCAATTGAATCGGCGACTCATTCCCCGTGCCAAGCGATTCAAACAGGACGATATGACTGTTTGATCGCAAAATGCGCTTCATTTCGTTCATCCATTTTTCCAACTCACTCCGCGCCGATTCAGGGTTCCAGACTGCGAGATAGCTCAGGCTCCAGCCAGAAACCACAAGGTCAGCAGATAAATCAGCCACAGGCAGGTGGCGGTGATCGGCAACATCCACCTGCCAGTTGGCCGCTCCGCTGGCGATGAATTTCTCACGACACACGCGCAGCATCTCCTCCGAAATATCAAAAGCGCGGACATGCTTCACATGCGGAGCGAGCAACCCCGCCAATCGTCCCGTGCCAGCGCCGAGGTCGTAAACCACGCGGTTTTCCAAAGGCGTAATCTCGCGCAAAGATTTTAGAATATTTCCCTGAAAATCCTCGCGGGCAATCAACGCTTCGTATTTGTCCCCTTCGGTTTTGTAAATTTCTTCTTGTGTAGGCATGTAACAATTATAATATGAGCCATGACTCAACTTTCCCCATCTGCTCAAAAAATTCAAAATTTACTAAACTCGCTTGGTTTTAATTACACAGTGATCGAACACGCCGAGTCCACGCGCACAGCGCAGGAAGCCGCAGACCGCGCAGGCTGTGAACTGGGACAGATCGTGAAGTCGCTTATTTTTCGCGGCAAGTCCAGCGGCAAGCCAATTTTGGTTCTCACCAGCGGAGCAAACCGCGTAGACGAAAAACGAATCAGCGGGTATGCGGGAGAAACCATCAGCCGCGCCGATGCCGATTTCGTGCGAACCGTTACCGGCTTCGCCATCGGCGGTGTTCCTCCCATCGGTCATGCAGAAAAAATGGAAACATATCTCGATGAAGATTTCCTATCCTATCAAACCATCTGGGCGGCGGCTGGCACGCCCAACGCAATCTTTGAATTAAAGACCGAAGACTTGCAAACGATGACGAATGGAAAAATAGAGCAGGTGAAATAAATGAAAAATATTTACAACTACCTAAAATTAAGTGACGGCCTTTTTTGCAGTGGAATGCCAACACCAGAACAGATTTCATCCATTGCTGAAGGCGGCGTACAAGTCGTGATCAACCTCGCCACAGACAAATCGGAAGGCTGGATGCCCAACGAAAAAGAATTGGTCGAAGCGCAAAATATTACCTACTACGAAATTCCCGTAGAATGGGAAAACCCAACAACAGAAAACTTGAACAAATTTTTATCGATCATGGACAGACATAAACATGAAAAAATACTTGTCCACTGTCAGGCAAATTACCGCGCTACGGGCTTTATCGCATTGTATAGATTTAACAGCCTCGGCTGGGCAGAGGAAAACGCATTCAGAGATTTACGGAAAATATGGAATCCCGCCGAATATCCAATCTGGCAAAATTTCATACAAAAAAGCCTCAGGGCTCAATCTTAATTACCACAGTGAGCACAGAGATTTTTAATAGTTTTTCCTCAGAAACTGTTTAATAACTTCACCACGAAGTCACAAAGACACAAAGCCGCAAAGTTTTTCCTTCGAGTCTTTGAGACTTTGCGCCTTTGTGGTCACAAAAGCCGACTTATTAAACAGCCTCTCAGTGGTAAAAAGCCTTTAAGAAACACACATTTAAGGAGTAGCGCAACATGGAAAAATATTTTGCACTGGTCTATGAAGGAACGCCTTTTGAACTCTTTGGCGCCGCGCACCTGACCGCGATTGCCATTATCGCGCTCTGTTGTTTTTCCTATTTATACTTCCGCAAGGTATGGAGCGAAAAAGACAGGCAAATTATCCGCTGGATCTTTGCCATTGCAATCGTGGTAAATGAATCAGCCCTGCATGTCTGGTCGGCATATTGGGGAATTTGGAATATTCAGACCATGCTCCCGCTACATGTGTGCAGTGTCATCATCTGGGCGTCAGCCTACATGCTGGTCACAAAAAATTACACCATTTATGAATTGACCTACTTCCTGGGGCTTGGCGGAGCCATTCAAGCCGTCCTCACCCCCGCCGACGCCGCCGCCTACAACTTCCCGCATTTTCGCATTATGCAAACTTTCATCGCGCACGGGTTATTGATCAACATCGCCATTTACATGACCGTCGTCGAAGGCTTCCGACCCACCCTGCAATCCTTCAAGCGCGTCTTTATTTGGACGAATCTTTACATGTTGGTCATCTTCTTCCTTAACCTTGCCATCGGCAGCAACTATCTTTTCGTCGCCTACAAACCGCAAAACATCCCCACCCTGCTGGATATGCTTTCCCCCTGGCCCTGGTATATTTTTGAACTGGAAGCAATCGGGTTTGCAATCTTCTTCGTGCTTTACATTCCATTCCTCATCAAAGATTGGCGCGCTTCGCAAAAACAATCACCCGCCCAATCACAAAGATTAAATTCCTGATCGCCGCCCCAGATGATCTTCGCCACGATAAGTACGCCTCACACCCAGCCTCAGCCTGCCCTTGTTTCAAATGGCAGAATCTACCCGCTGCCCTTCGCAGACATGCGCGCCGTGATTGAAATTGGCGCACAGCAAGCCGCAATCCACGCATCCAAAGAATCCTTCGCAATGGATGAAGTAAGGTTTCATGCACCGCTTCACCCAACATCCCTGCGCGACGCCTACGCATTTGAACAGCATGTCCGCACCGCCAGCCAAAACCGCGGACGCGACGTGCCAGAGGCTTGGTATAAATTTCCGGCTTTCTATTACACCAATCCGCATAGTATTTTCGGATCAGGCGATGAAATACCCTTTCCACATTACACACAGGCATTGGATTTTGAATTGGAGATCGCAGTTATCATCGGCAAGGCAGGCATAAATATCAAACCTGAGAATGCGCGCGATCACATTTTTGGCTACACCATCTTCAATGATTGGTCGGCAAGAGATGTGCAACAAGTAGAAATGAAAATGGGGCTTGGTCCAGCCAAGGGGAAGGACTTTGCCTCGTCTTTAGGGCCTGTTATCGTGACGAGCGAAGCGATTGCTGATCGAGCAGAGAAACGCCCGGGGGTGTACAATCTCAAGATGTCGGCAAAACTCAACGGAGTTGAAATATCCAGCGGGAATTTCAAAGATATTTTTTGGTCATTCGGCGAGATCATCGCAAGAGCCTCAGACACATGCGAATTGCAGTCCGGCGATGTAATTGGGTCTGGCACAGTTGGCACAGGTTGTTTATTGGAATTGACCAAAGCACAGGGTCCCTGGCTAAACGCAGGCGACGTTGTGGAATTGGAAATTGAACGGATCGGAATTTTGAAAAACGCAATCGGAGGGAAGAAAAAATGAAACGAAACCTTTTGAGTTTGATAATGGTTCTGGTATTCACAACCCTGGCTTGTGGATTAATATCCGCGCCCGCCGCGCCAGCACAGCCTGGGGTGGAAACAATTGTCGCTGGAACATTTCAGGCGCTCACTTCAACCGCGCCGCCAACACAAACGCCAATCAGCGGAACGAGCATTTCCATTAATGGCGTTTCGTTTGTAATTCCAAACGGGCTGGGCAATGGCGTGCAAGCCGAGGCGGTTGAAGCAATCCCCCCATCCAACGACATGCCGTGGTGGGATATTGGACCTGCCTATAATCGATATTTGATTCAAGGTTACCCTTTGCCTGAAGGCTTTCACGAACCCATGATTTTTGTGTACCCCGTTGATGAGTACATTCAAATGAATCAGGATGTGGCGGATGTAATTAACGACCTCAAAACAATCATCAATTCTTCCGGCCAGCCGCTGCCCGAAAACATACCCTTCCTGCCCGCATTCAACGCCGCGCAGGTTTTTCATTCCAATGAGCAACCTATAAAATTTCAAAATGGGGCGGGGATTCGTTTCTTAACACAATACGCGCAGGCGCCCTATCCGGTAAACAATAACGGACTGTTTTATACGTTTCAAGGGTTGACAAGCGACGGCAGGTATTATGTCTCGGCTATTTTACCGATCAACGCCGCTTTTCTCTCGCTAGACGGAAACCCCGATACCCCGTTACCGGCTGACGGCGTGCCATTTGATTGGGAAAACTTTGAGAACATTCCCCAGCACTTTGAGTTGGTAAAGCAAAAACTGAACGCCACAGACCCCAATACCTTTATGCCCTCGTTGACTGGCTTGGATGCGCTCATTCAATCCATTGTGTGTGAGAAATAAAAAAAATTAAATTAAAACCGGAGAGTCGTATGAAAAAAATTGATTCACCCAATCAAGATGTTTACAGCAATGATGTGTTTCAAATTTTATTGGAATATGAAATCTCGCGCTGCAAACGATACCCCTCTCCGCTGAGTCTGCTCCAAATTGAGATGCTCCCCTCTGCGTTAAGCGCAGAAGCCCTGAACGCCGCACCCGGTATTTTTTCATCTGAACTGAACGCCCACCTGCGCTCGGTGGATATTCCATCGAAAACGGGAAATATGTACATGCTGTTAATGCCCAATTCAGACAAACATAGCGCAGAGGCGGTTTGCGAAAGATTGTTGTCTGTATTCAAAAATAAATTTGAAACTGCTGATGGAAATTCTGTAACATTCTCACTTCATATTGGATCAACCACCCATGCAGGCGGAGCCACACTCTCAGTCGAAATTGTTCTCCAAAAAGCAGGAGAGGCGTTACGACAATCACAGTTAAAAGGCGCAAACACCTATATCCTTCTTTCGTAATTATTGAAGATATTACGCGCCGTCCCAAAAATTTGATCTGGAAACAAGCCTGAGATACAGAATAAGGTGAGCAAACAAATGAATCGATCCACATCAAGCATCAAAGATCCAAATTTCAAAAAGGTATCGCAAAAAATAGTTTCAGAAATGAAAAGGTTATCCATTCCTGGCGTTGCAGTGGGAATCTGGTACAAGGGCATGGAGCATACCGCCGGGTTCGGCGTGACCAGTGTCGAGAATCCGCTGCCCGTTACGCCCGATACGCTTTTCCAAGTCGGTTCGATCAGCAAAACCCTGACAGGCACCATGCTGATGAAACTGGCAGAGCAAGGCAAATTGGATCTCGATGCGCCCGTGCGAAAAATGCTCAAAGATTTGGAACTAAGCGATGAAAGCACAGCAAAGCAAGTCACCACGCGCCACCTGCTAACGCACAGCGGCGGCTGGGTCGGAGATTATTTCAACAACTTCGGCAATGGCGACGACGCGCTGGCAAAGATGGTAAAGGATATTGCAAAACTTCCGCAAATTACGCCACCCGGGAAAATATGGTCATACAATAACGCGGGTTTCAACATTGCGTCACGCCTGATTGAAGTAATTACAGGGAAACCCTATGAACAAGCCGCGCAGGAAATGCTGCTTGACCCACTCGGATTAAGCATGTCGTTCTTTTACCCAAGCGATGTTCTCATCACCCATCGCTTTGCTGTGGGTCACTATAACGAAGGGAAAAAAATATTTGTTGCGCGCCCCTGGGCAATTGGTCGCGCGGGAAATGGCGTGGGCGGCTTGGTCAGTACCGTAAAAGACCTGCTTGCCTACGCGCGATTTCACATGGGAAACGGCAGTCGTGTGATCAAACGCAAAACACTCGAAGCCATGCGCGTCCCACAAATCAGCATGGGCAGGCGCGGCAACATGGGCATTACCTGGTTCATCAGCCCACCCGGCGATGTCGTTCGGTACAGCCACGGCGGCGCAACCCATGGTCAGCAAGCCATTTTTATGTTCATTCCGCAAAAGGATTTTGCGCTCACCATCCTCACCAACAGTGATGAAGGCGGTATTCTGAATACAAATGTAGTATCTCTTGCGCTGGAACTGTATTGTGATATCAAGCCGTCCACGCCTAAGTTGATCAAAACACCTGTAAATCAATTGCGCGAGTTTACGGGTTCATATCGCATCGGCACTGAAGCATTTGATCTGAAAATAAAGAATGGCGATCTTATGTATCATCATATTCCACTGGGCGGCTTCCCCACGCCAGACAGTCCGCCTGGGCCTGTCATCCCGCCCATGCGAATCGCATTTTATGACAAAGATCAAGTCATTGGGTTGGATGAGCCGTTAAAGAATACCCTCGGCGATTTTATTCGAAATGAAGAAGGGCTCGTGGAATTTTTCCGCATTGGCGGACGCGCTCATAAAAAAATCAAATAATATGATCGGAGAAAAAATATGAAGAAGTTTCTGGGGTTATGCCTTGCAATTACCGTATTGATCTCGTCATGCAACCTGCCCGCCGCCGGAGCGCCTGATCCACAAATTGCCACAGCCGCCGCGCTCACTGTACAAGCCGCGCTCAATGTTGTCACGCCGCTTGCCAGCCCAACCAGCGCAGGCAATTCAATTGGAGTGCCAACAAAAGCCATCAGCACGCCGACTTACTCTCAACCCATGGCAAGCGTTGGAGAAGTAGTTAATTGCCGCACAGGACCAGGCGCTTCCTACGAGCGTGTCACACAGATTTTGCCGGCAGAGTCTGTAAAAATTATTGGCTTTTTTCCACCAAACTACTGGGTTGTCTCTACAAAAGATGGGGAATGTTGGTTGTCCGGTGAATTTACAACACCCGTTGGCAGTTTTGCAGTGATACCAACGGTCACAGCGCCGCCCACACCAACCGGAGGAGCACCAGACGCGGCAACGTTCCCCAAAAATGGATGGACATTTTTTTGCTACGACAACGGGCAGTCTGATATTTCCCTCAAATGGAACGACAACTCAAGTACCGAAACAGGCTACCGCGTTATACGAAATGGAGACATGATTGCCGAACTGCCTGCAAATTCCACGTATTTCGCTGAAACAATTACTCTACTCTCCGGCCAAAGCGTAGCCTATCAAATTCAGGCTTACAACCAAAGCGGCGAAACCAACAGTTCCACTGCCAAAATGAGTTGTCCATAAAAATAATTTTACTCCCTGCTTTAAATAAAAATCCGCATCCATGATGGATGCGGATTTTGTATAAGAAGTACAGATTACTCCTCCCCCAACTGCTCCTTCGCTTTTTTCGTTTGTCTGCCGCGTTCTTCGGTTGCAAGAATACGCTTGCGGATACGGTAACTTTCAGGCGTTATCTCCAGCAATTCATCATCTGAAAGATATTCAATCGCTTCGTCCAAACTCATTGATCGCGGCGGAGTCAGGCGAATTTCCATATCACCGCCGGAAGCGCGCATATTGGTAAGATGTTTCTTCTTGCAAACGTTAATCGGAATATCCTGTCCGCGCGCATTTTCGCCGACCACCATGCCTTCATAAACCTGCACACCAGGTCCAATGAATAACACACCGCGCTCTTCCGCGCTCTTGAGTGAGTAGGCAGTGGTTGAACCTGCTTCCCACGCAACAATCGAGCCTCTCGTACGTGAAGTGATATTGCCTGCCAACTCATCGTAACCATTAAAGATCGTGTGCATCACACCCTCGCCGCGCGTGGATGTAAGGAATTGGTAGCGGAATCCAAGCAAACCGCGCGTCGGGACGATGTAGACAATGCGCGTCATTCCCTGACCCGCATCATGCATCTCGGTCATTTTGCCGCGCCTGCTTCCAAGCATTTCCACAACAACGCCGACAGTTTCGTTGCTAGTCTCAACATGCACTTCTTCATACGGTTCAAGCAAAGCGCCGTCATCAGCCTTGTGATAAATTACCTCAGGCCGTGATACTTGAAATTCATAGCCCTCGCGGCGCATGGTTTCGATCAGAATACCCAAATGCAATTCGCCACGGCCCGAAACTAAAAAGTTTTCAGCAGATTCGGTATCTTCCACGCGCAAGGAAACATTGGTGCGAAGTTCATCGTATAAACGCTCGCGCAGTTTCCGAGAAGTTCCCCAGGTACCCTCTTTGCCAGTAAAAGGCGATGTGTTCACGCCAAACGTCATGCGGACAGTTGGTTCTTCCACTTTGATGGTCGGCAAGGCGACGGGGTCAATCGGGTCGGCAAGCGTTTCGCCAATGGCGATGCCTTCAAGACCAGCCAGCGAAACAATATCGCCAGCTTTGACTTCATCTATTTCAACTTTATTCAATCCTTTGAAAGTATAAAGATAACGCGCACTTTCCGGCAGGATCGTTCCATCCAATTTCATACGCGCCATTTTTTGACCGGCTTTGATCGTGCCCGCAAAGACACGACCAATGGCAGTCACGCCGCGATAATCATCATAACCAAGCATGGTGACGAGTAATTGCAAAGGCGCATCAGGATCAACCTTGGGGGCAGGGATATGCTTGAGGATGGTATCAAACATGGGTTGCAGATCAGATCCGAGGTCCGGTGTGAGTCCGGCGCGTCCGGCAGTTGCCTGGGCATAAACCACAGGAAAATCCGCTTGATCTTCGCTGGCGCCAAGTTCGATGAATAAATCAAAAGTTTCGTTAAGCACACGCGCGGGCTCAGCGTCTTTGCGGTCTACCTTGTTGATCACCACAATGGCTTTATGTCCCATCTCCAGCGCCTTCTTTAGCACAAAGCGGGTTTGAGGCATGGGACCTTCTGCCGCGTCAACAAGCAAAAGAACACCGTCCACCATGTTCATTACACGCTCAACTTCACCGCCAAAATCAGCATGTCCGGGCGTATCTACAATATTGATTTTGATCGGTTTATTGGAAACAGGATCGATCAGTGAAATGGCAGTGTTCTTGGCGAGGATGGTAATGCCGCGCTCGCGTTCAAGATCATTGGAATCCATCACGCGCTCTTCAACGTGTTGATTTTCGCGGAAGGTGTGAGATTGTCCGAGCAATCCATCCACAAGGGTGGTCTTGCCGTGGTCAACGTGCGCGATAATGGCGATGTTTCGGAGGTCAGTTCGTTCAATTAGCATTTTTACACCTGTGGTTTCATTCGTCAGTGCGCGATCATTCTCCGCGATGACGAGTAGTTTATACACACACAAAAACCCCCGACGGAGAAAGCCGAGGGCTTGCAGTTAAAAGATCGGCGTGCGACTTGTATATTATCAGAGAGTGATGGTTTTGGGTAGGGCAATGCAAGTTTTTCACACGGCTTTTTCAAAAGTAGGTTGACATGTTTTCAAATTTATAGCCAAGTTTAGCGCCTGCTTTTTTTACCACAAAGGCACGAAGTCTCAAGGACTCGAAGGGAAAACTTTGTGGCTTTGTGACGTACCTTCTCAAAAATACAGGGAAAGGTGACAGTCACCCATTTACCCCGAAATATTGAGAGGATACGTTTTTGCAAAGTAAAAAATCAATCCGCTAACCTGCACCAACCCTTGCGGATTTTGAAAAAGATTGGAGGAGAAAAGCGAATTTAAGAAAGCCAAATTTTCAACACCTGATTCTATTGACCAGAGATAATACCTATCATACAATCCTGCCTGATTTTGAATCGCATTTAGGAGAGCCTATGTCAGAAAACCCGTACGTACAAGCCCTGGTTGAAGCAGTTATAGATGGTGATCCAGAAGCGTCCACCGAAGCAGCGCAATCTGCACTCGATTCCAATGTAGACCCGTTGGAAATCCTGAACGAAGGACTGATGACTGGCGCAGACGAAGTGGGCAAACGTTTTGAAAACGGCGAATACTTCCTGCCCGAACTCATGCTCGCGGGTCGCGCTCTTAAGGCGGCAATGGAAGTCGTGAAGCCATCTTTAGTGAAAAAATATGAGGGAACCGATAATAAGGTAAAGGGCAGAGTGGTTTCAGCCACCATCCAAACAGATATTCATGATATTGGGAAAAATATCGTTTCGTCCATGTTGACAGCGGCAGGGTATGAAGTCACAGACATGGGCGTGGATGTGCCGATCAAATCCATTATTGATAAAGCCGAAGAAATTGGCGCGCAGGTGATATGCCTGTCCGCGCTGTTGACCACCTCGATGCCTTTCATGAAAGACCTGATCGAAACACTCAAAGCGCGCGGAATCCGCGAAAAGTTCATCGTGCTGGTCGGCGGCGCGTCTGTCAACGAAGACTGGGCTAAACACATCGGCGCGGATGGCACGGCGCGTAACGCGGCGGATGCGGTCAAAGTGGTGCATACGCTGGTCAGCGCCTAATTATTTACCGGAGACAACATGCTTAATTATCTTGAAATACTTGACCGCGCAAATTCCGGTCCATACCTCGCTGAAGAAAACTGGGACCTTGAAAAAGTGGCTATGACCACCAAGCGACTGGTTAAGAAATACAAACTTGAGTGGAATCAAAATGAACTGGTTACTGATGACGCATCGCTTTCAGATGCCATCTATAACGCGGGCTATGAACTAGCCGTGACGCTCGGCTCCTACAGCCGCACCACGGAACGCGTCATTGAAATCTCGCAGGATGAAATTGATAATGGCATCCGCAACGCGCCACAGAATGTGGTCATGGGCGAAGGGAAAGATGCGCGGACTTTATACGCCCGTCATCTTAACGATGAGCGGGCTCCGTTATTCTTTGGCGGTTCGCCAGGGACGCCAATTCCCGAAAGATTCTTTCTCGCCAATGTCATGTCCTATATGCAGGAACCGTTGATCGACCTCGCCACCTGCGGCACACTCGTCGAAGTGGACGGGCGCGAAGTGCGAACGGGGAATCCGATTGAGATCGTATCCACACGGCGCGAATTGCAATATATGCGTCAGGGGCTCAAACGCGTCGGGCGCGCTGGCATGGGAATGCTGGCCGCGCAAAGCTCGGTTTCTGAATTGGGCGACCTAGCCGCCGCACATCCTGATTATTTGCGCTCCTGCGATTCGCATCTTGTGCCCATGCTCAACGAACTCAAGATGGATCATCGCAATATTTCGCGCGCAGTCAACTCACTCGAATATGGCATGGTAAACGCTTCCCTGCCATGTGTCATCGTCGGCGGGCTGGGCGGCGGTCCTGCCGGTTCGGCTGTGATCAACGTGGCATCTTACTTGATTGCGAATATTACCTGCCTTGCTGATTATCACATCCTGCACCCCATTCACATGCGCCACATCGCCACATCCACCCGCGACGTGTTGTGGGTGATCAATGCCACAGGTCAGGCATTTGCGCGTCACGCACCGGAGATTATCGTCGCAGATATTTATCCGAAGTCCGGTGCTGGGACGAAGGAACTGCTCTACGAAACAGCCGCCAATGCCATTGTCAACGCAGTCAGCGGATGTCATCTCGAAGGCTGTGGAGCGGCAGACGGCAACGCCCCCAATTGCTCTGGACTGGAAGCGCGTCTCATGGCGGAAGTCGCATTGGCAACGCACAAAATGAAGATGAGTCTAAAAGAAGCAAACGCTTTTGTCCTCCAACTTTTACCGAAATATGAGCATGTCTTCACACAGGATGGAAACCCCGGCAAGCCGTTTGATGAGGTCTATGACCTGCAAAAAGTTCAGCCGCTGGATTTCTGGCAAAAGATGTACGAGGAAGTCAAAACTGAATTGAAAGAGATGGGTTTAAAGGTATAAACCACATGGATAAATCAGAACACAATTGTTCTGTAAAACAAATCTCAAGGAGAAAGACTCAATGACTCTTCCGCTTATGCTCGTTATCAACATTTTGATCGTCGCCGTACTTGGATTGCTGGCCAAATACGTGAAGATCGGCTCAGCAGAAAAAACTGCGGGTGGATTTAATTTCAACTACAGCACATCTGACCTCATCATCCTGGCTGTGATCGGCGCCATCGCTGGCGTTGTGAACACAGGCACTGGTATTGCCTGGAACGCCGCCAACGCCGCCGGCGGCCCGCTGGCTGGCGCGGCATTGCAAGGCGTATTTATGTGGGCTTACCTGCTGGCTTTTTTCCTTGTCCGCAAGCCCGGCAGCATGTTGATCATTGGTTTGATCGAGACAACCATGGAAGCCCTGCTCGGCAACCCATCGGGTATTTCCACCATCGGCTGGGGCATCACCCAGGGACTTGGCGCAGAAGCAGTCATGGCTTTTGTGGTCTACGGAAATTTTGGCTGGTGGGCTTTCGCTCTCGCCGGCGCAGCCGCTTCACAATTTGGTACCACATGGACCGCATGGCTCTTCGGTTGGGATTCAACCCCTGAGATCGTCAGCGCCTATTGGACGGCCGTTCCCATCAACTTGATTTCGGGTTTCATTTTCTCCGGCATCCTCGGCTGGTGGCTCGGCAAGACAGTAGAAAAAACCGGTTTGCTCCGCACTACGCGTAAAAAATAATCCATACCCTAAATCATCAATGGAGTTGAAGCAAGTGGCTTCAACTCCATTGATTCACTTTCAATCCTAAAGTAAATTAAATTGTCTACTACATCATCCCAATTATCCACTGAACCAATTATCCGTTTATCCGAAGTGACCTACCATCATTACGGAAAAACCGCGCCCGC
>JAIFKY010000045.1 GCA_020049345.1 Anaerolinea sp. | reverse complement strand
TGCCACCTGTAATCCAAATTGTGCCATCGCCATCAGGAAGAACAAGCGCGCCGCTGTCAATATCGTCAATTAATGAAAATAAATCCGTATAAGCTTTCGTGCAATCCCCAAGATTATCGCCTGGCGCATCCCCTTCAGGGCACCAGATTGGGTCGCCCACTACAAACACATTCGCAGCAGATTGGGTGGCGAGAGGTTCAACTTGTTCATCTACAACCACAACGACGGATGTATCTGCCGGCAGTTGATCCAATACTTCGGGCAGGGTAGGCGCTTCTTCCTGCACGGCAGGTTCTGCCGTTGGGGGCAAAGCAGGTTCTTCTGTTGCGGGCGGAGGTGTGGCATCATCTGCAATAGCAGGCGCAGTAAAAAACAGAGACAGTATCAAAGAAACTGTTGTTGCCAATATTAATAATCTTAATTTCTTATGGCTTTTCATAAAACTCTCCAATAAAATATACAACATTACATATGTAATATAATCCTTAATACATAAAATGACAATCAACTAATTGGGGGATAATTTCGCGCATTCTGTACGCTTTTGCACAAACGCATCTTCACATGTAAAATCAAACAGACACCCTTACCCAAGTCCTTGACGTAATGACAAGAATCGAATAACCTTTTGAAAACCAGCCGGACTTTTCGAAATTTTATAAAATGAGATTTTAACGAGCGTTTACAAAACTTTCGAAAAGATTAATTTATAGGTGTAAATAACCATGAACAAAAAACCATTAATCCGACATATCCAAAGTTTACAGGAATTTGAAGAATTACGGGAAAAGTGGAATGAACTGCTTGATCATGCCACAGAGAAAACCATGTTTCTCACCTGGGAGTGGTTATACACATGGTGGAAACATAACCAGGAAGGCAAAAAATTATGGCTGTTAAGCGCCTGGCAGGAAAATACCCTGGTTGGAATTGCGCCATTAATGCTTGCAAACACAAAAAAACACGGGATACCCTTTCGCCTGCTGCAAACTCTGGGAACGCCCAATACAGACCACAGTGAGTTTATAGCGCTCAATGGCGACCCTGAAGTTGTCACTTTATTCTGTGAGTATATCCTCGCTCAAAAAGATAAATGGGATGCCATTGAGTTAAATGAGCACAAAGATGAAGAAGCGAATACGCACATCATCGCCAACCTTCTGGCACAAAATGGATTAATTATAAAAATTAATTCAAACCTTCATCATCATGTGGAAATTACAGAATCATGGAGCAGTTACCTAAAATCCCTTTCAAAAAACATGCGTCATAATATGGATAAATCTGTGCGGCGCGTAGAGGAAAAGCACACATTAAACTTAAAATGTTTTCGCGGCGCGGATGTCCAATGGGAACATTTTGAAATTTTTTTTGAGATCAATAAAAACGGACATTTTCCTGAAAAATATCAATCGGAAAAAGAACGCGCTTTTCACCGTGAATTATTTGAAATCACACGTAAAAAAAACTGGATTGAGATTGTGCTGCTTTACCTTGACGAAAAGCCTGTTGCCTACGAGTATGGATTTAATCTCAATGGGCGGTTTGAAGACTGGCGAACTGGCTACGACACAAACTATTCAGAACAAGCGGTCGGCAAACTGTTACTTATCATGTTGATGAAAGACCTGTTTGAACACGGTTATCGTGATTTTGATTTTCTGCGAGGCGAATACGAACACAAGGATCGCTGGAAACCATCAAGCCGCAAATTTCTAAATATTATTGCAATCCGCCCCACCCACCTTCCAGCGCGCGTTGCATTGATCGTAATCCCCAAAACCTGGCACTGGATAAAGAAAAACATCCTACGAAAACAAGGCAGTTCTCATTAATGAAAAACAAAATAACAATCAAAAACATAAACGATATTGAAACCTTTGAAAATATTCGAAAAGATTGGGATCGCCTCCTATCTCACAGCCCTGTCAAAAGTGTCTTTCTAACATGGGAATGGTTATATGGTTGGTGGAAAGTATATGGCTCCGACAAGGAACTATGGCTCGTAACCGCCTGGCAGGATGCTGAACTTGTTGGCATTGCACCCTTAATGCGTGAAACAAGAAAAAAATTTGGCTTATCGCTGCATACCATCGTCAACCTCGGAACGCCTCAAAACGATGTTGGAGGATTTTTATTTGACGAAAAAGATACGGATATCCCCACCCTTCTTTTGGAATATTTGGCGCAAAACAAAAATAAATGGGACATTATTGAACTTAATGAATTTAAGTCTGATGGCGCCGAGCACAAAATTCTGGAAACGCAATCGCGGACAAATCATTTCCTGTGGCGCGAAGAGAAAAATCCCCATTACTTTATTACGCTGGAAGCCAACTGGGAAAAATTTAGCGAACGGCTTGCTAAAAAATTCCGCTACAACCTGCGGCGCGGATTAAGGCTGGCAGAAGAAATTGGAGCGGTTGAGATCAAACATTTTACGGGCAATGAAGTGACATGGGATGTTTTTCAAACTGTAATTGAAATTAACGGTCACGCCAATTACCCGCGTCTTTATCATTCACAATCAGAACAGGCATTGATCAAGGAATTAACTGAGCAAAAAACATCCAACGCCGGCTGGCTGGATGTTTATATTCTTTGGGTCAACAACGAAGCCATTGCCTATGAATATGGTTTTGTCTACGAGGGTCGTTTTGAAGATTGGCGATCAGGGTTTGACACACGTTTTCCATCCAATGTCTCAATTGGAAAAGTCCTTGCCATGCAGGTTGTCCAAAAGTGTATTCAAGAAAACTACAAGGAAATAGACTTTCTACGCGGCGACGAAGCATATAAACAGGAATGGATGCCTTCACAAAGAGAGTTTATTAATATGCGAATATTTAACAACAAAAAAATTCCGGCAGTTTTTGCATATCTATGGCTTGAAAAAATCAAACCGTTATTAAAAAAATCGGACGAAAAACCGGAACAAAGTACCGCAGAAAAAGACGAGAGCAAAGAATAAGCGCCTATTTTCGATTAAGAACTTGATGCGAAACTTCTGCCATTGTCAGGCTTTGCATTCCATATTTTTTTTGCAGTTCCTCATACTTCATCAAAATTTTCTCCAGGAATAAAAGGTTTTCATTAATATTGCCGCTAAAATCTTCGGGATGCCACCAAAGATGAAAAATGTGACCTTCCTGCGCGGCGCTTGTCATGGCTGACAGGATTCTATTTAACCGGAGCGGCTCAAAAACACGAAAGCGTCTGGAATAAGAGCGCAAATATCTGCTGGCGGGAAGGTTTACTGGCAGGGAAGTTTTTACAGGAAGTGGATAGGCATTGGTACCTGAGATATTGACGTAGGCATCCAACAAGCGCATTAGACGGCGAAGCCATTGTCTGTGCGCTTCTCTTTTTGACGTTCTACGAAACCAGACAGATTCATTGCCGCGAAAAGCCAGAATGCCATTTTTGGCGCAGACATCCAAATACGGGTCTGCATACTGATTTCTAGGAAATACGATACTTTCAATTTTTTGGCTGTATTTTTCGGCTGCCAGCATGGCAGATTGGAGATCACTTTCAAAGTCTGCGGGCGACTGTCCATCTTCAAGACAATAATAGTGCGAGAAGGTATGGGTAGCTACCTCCTGGTGCGGCGCAGCCAGAATTTCTCGAATCAAAGAAGGCGCGTAGTGGAGTGGATCGTCGCTTTCATTTACGCCAATTTCATCCGAAATAGAATCGTAAGGGGATAGGAATTTATTTGAATAAGTGGGCAAAGATTTAGGCAAATTTGCAAGCAGTTCATTGCGCGATTCAAAAAAAAGGAAGCCAACGGTTGCCCATGTGGCGTGAATGTCGTACTTCTTAAATATATCAAGCAGTTTTGGAACAACCTGCCGTGTCGACAAAATTTTGCTCCGTTTGCCGGTTTCTCCCAAATCACGAATTCCCCACAGCAGTTCAAAATCCAATGAAATAACAAGCGCGCCAGTTTTTGTGGACATATAAGATTCCTTTTTTGTTTACGGAAGAACTATAAATTCGCTTGCGTTAATATCAGCGTTGCCTGTGGCAAGTGAACTAATTTCAATATTTTTGATGATGTTGTAACCAGTTTCCTGCTCCCAAACATCTTCATTTGCAAAGCGAACCGAATATTGTGGATTCCCCTGTAAACTGGGATAGGCATCAGGCAGCCACAAAGCAACCTGATATTTTCCCTCAGGCGCATTTGCAGGAATACGCAGGCGGATACTGAAAGATGAGGTTGCGCCCGACAGCCAAAAGCGCGGATCAATAGGCAATAAGGTCTCGAAGTGACTGTCGCCCTCAAGAACCAGATACACAGGACGCGGATTCTTAAGTGATGAGAAGCCGCTATTTTCCAATTCAACAGTTAGATCCAAAATTCCGCCAGGTTTGACAATTTCATTGGCGGCTGTTTTAACGAGTGAAAAGCGATACCCTAGCCGATTTTCCATTTCAGCATAGCAACCTTGTTCCTGCCAGGCATCCAGTACTTCTGGATACCAGCCATCACCAATTTCATCAAAATGAAGGAGCTGCATTTCACTTAATGCTGTTGGGCAATCACTACGCGGCGGATTGTACTCACAACTTTCACCTCCGACCGGTACAAATTGAGTTGAACGCGCAAGGTAATTTAATTCTTCATCGTAGGTATTGATGCCGTCGCGAGCATACGTATTTTCATCGTCATCAGTTGCCAGAAAGCAATCATTATGAAAACCCACCCGGGCTTGATCTGTTCCATTAAAGGCAGTTTCAGCAGATAATGGGGTGGGAAAGTTTGTCATAATATCCACAGGGTATCTTAATAATATGCTTCGGTCTGAAGGCAAGGCGCTAAGCAGGGCAAGCAGTATTTCTCTTTTCGCCTCAACATTCTCATCGAGACCATTTGTGGAGGTGTGCCATTCGCCCCAGGCGCCTATGAATCCGGCTTCCAGCCAGACAATTACATCTGCATTTTTCTGTAATACAGGTGTGAGTTGTTGTATGTGCTGAAGAATTTGATTCAGGTCGGCATCCGGCTCAGAGAATGGATAGGGTCCGTCGTTGTATGAAAAGCGAATGATTGTCTTCACGCCGCCATTTCGGATTAAGGTAAACCAGTTATCGAGATCAGAAATAAAGGATTGAGGGAGTTCGCTTTCAACATAATCATCAAGGCGGAAGGTGGCATAGACGATGGTGTTTCCGCCTTCGTAATATTGAGAATAGTCGGGGTCTTCAAAATCTACTTCTGTTGAAAATCCGCGTTCCGGATTTTGAAAATTTTCATCAGATGGAAGGTAGTTACTTGTTATGAGCGGCGGCTCTGATGCCGGATGCACAGTCGACTCAACGGGCGCGCTCGTTTGGGTTGTGGGAGGGGGCGTTGCGCCAATGCCATTGTTATCTTTTATGGCGCAGGATGCGACTCCAAATACAAGCAGACAAATAAAAACTATTTTTTGCATAAGATGACTCCATTGAAAATGACAGTCACTTCTCACAAGTGACTGTCATTTTTGTAGTTCGAAAGAATAACGGGAAAACCCAATCGGGTAGATTTTGCTTGGGCGCGGAAGCAGTCATCGGGTGGCGTGATGCGGGGTTACATCCAGCCTGTTATTTTCTTTTTCGATTGGTGTAAAGTGCAATGCCGATCACAACAAATATAAGGAATACGGTCATTCCCAGCGCAACTGGAAGCAAGCGGGTGGTTAAAGATCGCGTGGGGGCCGCTGGAGCGCTTGCGCCGGGGATGTTGGTGGGTACGGCGGTGGGCATTACGTTTTGACGCGCAAACAAACGGGTATCAATTGCAATAACTTGCTCTTCAGTGATTACTGCGAAATTTCCAAGTAGTTTTGGGCGATCAATTTCATTAAGCAAGGTGTCTGTTGCCCAAAGTACTCCGTCGGGAGAGTTGCCGACGACTGTAATGATTAAGTTTTGGGGGTTCCAGGGTGATGGCAGCAGTTCCAAATAGCCTGCGGACATTTTAGGATCAATTTCATAAATAACCTGCAATTCTTTTTCGTTTGCAAGGTCGCTTCCGTTTGCAAAGGGACCGGGAAGTTTGTCGTTGATCTCGCTAATAAATTTCATTTTGCTTGGAATACCGACCGCCAACATGCTGTAGGTTGAGCGGGCTGCCTCAGGTATATCATCGGCATAGAAGGCGGCTGGCGTAAAAATTACACCCTCTGAAATGGAACCCAGGTCTGCGGCAATTTTAATTGCAGAGCGCCAGGATTCAAAATTATCATGCTGTAATATAAAGGCTATTTTGCTAAGTTCCGGTATTTGAACAAAAGGAGCCGGATATGTTGCCAGATCAGGAACGTCAACGGTGCTTACCGGCGCTGGACCCAAAGGCATGTACAGGCGGGAGTCTGACCAGAGCGTTACAAATAATCCGGCTTGGTTTGGATCGGCGCACTCTTCAAGCGGCTCCAGCGCAACGGTTACGTCCAAATAATTTAAGCCAGATTTTATGGCAGAAGGTGGAATTGGGATGCGCACGCGGGAGTTGGATTTATTGGCAGTTTCATCGCTTAATCGGATGCTTCCAATTGGCTTGTCATTAAGCAGCACAAATAAACCGGAACGGGCGTAGTTCAAGAGCATACTATTGCTGAAGGATACTTCAAAGTAGGCTTCAGAGGTTACGGTTTGCCCGGTTGGGATATAAATTTGAAAAGTCTCGGTGGTTTCGCCTCTGCCTTCAAAGACCACATTTTCGTAACCCAGACCAGCCAGTGTTTGATCGGTTGAGGATTCGTTTGAATAACTTCTGCTATTAACATTGGTGATCAATGCAAGGTTTGGCGCAGTGTTCGAGCGGATCACACCGGTGCTCAAAGCCTGGGCGGCTTTCACAGTGGCTTGATCGTTATTTCCAGACACAACCAAAACAATCCGTTCCGTACTCCAGGGAGAGACTATCATTTGCAATACGCCGGCATCGCCTGCGCTGGCAAATTTTCCTTCGCTTACACTCAATGGCAAAAGAAGTTGATACAAAAGAGGTTGTGACGCTGCATTGCCAATCAAAATTAAATGACTATCGGCCAGTTTGTCCTCAGTTAAACCACTGCTTGGGGCTACATCTATCAACATGGAATTACCCGTGCGCGCCTGCAAACCGGCCGCGACAGTTAATGCAGACTGCAACTCAGCGGCTGTGGGCTGGTCGGGAATGATGATTCGCACAGAGTCAGAAAAAATTGAGTCCTGGTACAGCGGCCTTGGAAATTTAGCCAGGTTGGTATCAGGCAAAATAATGTCATGCGGAATGGTAAACCGCGAACTGGTGTGGATTACAACATCCATTTTCTGATCGATCAAACACGCCTCGCTGCTGCTTAACAGGAAGGTTAAATCAACGCGACCGTCGGGGCGAATCGATTGCAATCTTTGCATTGGAATGGGAATTGTCTGGGTAATTGTCCCAGATTGATTCAACGGCAACGCAGCAACAACATTCCCATTTAACGCAACCGTCAGGGTTCCGCCGTAAGCCGCTGAGGCGGCATTTGTGGCAGATACTCCCTGAATCGAAACTTCCATATCCAGTTCCAATTTTGCGCCTTCCAATAACTGCCAATTTGCCGGCAAACCAAACAGCATGGTTTCCGTGGCAAATGGACCGAACATGCGTAATTCTTCTTCACGCAATTGGGAAAATGTAAAAGAAGATTCATCCAGCAAGGGAATTGACTGGGAATCTGTTGCAAGCCCGCGCGCAGACCCTATGGTCGCCGGCAATAGCATCAAACAAAGACTAAAGATAATAAGAGATAATGCTGATTTTTTCATTTTGAACTCCTTTCCGAATACCTATAATTACCTGTGATAAAGCCCAGACCTAAACTCATCTGGAGCCGCCTGCGTTTTGGATGTATATCTCTTCAAGTGAAAGCATCATATTTTCCATTGTATAAATTTCATCCACCTGCTTTTTGGCAGACGTACAAAGCAATTGCGCTTTATCAGGATGCTCCAATAAATCTTTTATAGAGTCAGCCATCGCCGGAACATCGCCTTGCGGCACAAGCCTTCCATTTACGCCTGTCTCAATTATTTCCTGCGTGCCTAAATTTGTGGTAGCCACAACAGGAACGCCGGACGCAAAGGCTTCCAAAATCACGTATGGATATGCTTCCCATTGAGACAGCAAAACAAAGCAATCAAAAAGACGATAAAGAGCCGGCGCGTCAGAACGCTGTCCCAGCCAGTGAATCACATTGTCCAGCCCCAAACTCGACGACAATTTTTTAGATTCATCTTCCAGCGGGCCCGCCCCCACCCACACAAAATGCACATCTGGTTTTTCTTTATGTAATTTCTCTGCCATACGCACAAAATCAAATGGCAACTTGGGAACCGCCAACCGTCCCACGGCTCCGACAATCTGTGCCTGTGCTGGAATATTAATGGATTTCTTTAATTCAGATGTATCAATATCATTTCGAAATGGGCGCGGATCAATACCCGTATGAATGACAGCGTAACTATTTTCTGTTCCAACCCGATAATGCAACGCAAGGTCGCGTTCATGTTGTGATACCGTCACAATTTTGGCGGTGAACCGCGCGGCCAATCTTTCAAGAAATGCCACCACGCGGGCAGAAGATTTTTTTGACCCTTCGTGAAACGCAAAATTATGCGGGGAATAAATTACCGGAATTCCTGTGCCAATCGCGGCTATCCGCATCAAAAAGCCAGGCTTCGATGCGTGAGCGTGAATCACATCATATTTTTTACGGCGGATATGATAAGCCAGCTGAAGGAAAACCCAGGCATCGGTGAATGGGTTGACTTTATAGCGGTTCATTGCCAGGCTGAAAGCGTGGACGCCAGGCTGCTGCATTAACTCCGCTGAAAATTCTTCTCCGTTTTCAGAGAGACATGCAACGGTGATGGCGAATTTATTTGCATCCAACCCGCTTACCAACGAGCGCACATACGTGGCAACGCCGCCTGTAGATTTTGAAACAAGCAATAATTGAATTGGGCGCGTCATCTTTAATGCCCTTTTGAAATTTTCGCCAGTTTTGAAATTTCGATGCCTTTGTTGAGAAGAAGATCAACATACAACGCCGAAATGTGATCAATCATAACGTTCAGGCTATATTGATTCATCACTCTTTCACGCCCGGCTTGTCCCATCTGTTGACTCAATTGCGGGTCGCAAATTAATTTCAAACACGCCTGAGCCAGCGCCGATGGATCGCTTGGAGGCGCCAGCAACGCAGTCTCATCGGGAAGCGCAACGCCAATGATTCCATCCACTGCGGTAGAAACAACCGGACGCGCCGCCGCCATCGCCTCGAGCAATATGACGGGCAACCCTTCCCAGAGCGAAGAAAGCACCAATATATTCAGGCTTGCGAGAAATGCAGGAATGTCTTTTCTCATCCCTGTAAAAATTAAAGATGGGAATAGCCCAAGTTCCTTTGCCTGCGCTTCCAACTCTGCGCGCAACGGTCCATCGCCAACCACCAGAAAACGCGCATCGGGTCGTTCACGAAGTATTTCGGTTGCCGCCAAGAGAAAGGTCGGCAAATCTTTTTGGGGCTTTAATCTGCCAATGATGCCAAGCAAGGGCGCATCAGGCTCAATGCCAAATTCCCGGCGGATATTT
>JAIFKY010000265.1 GCA_020049345.1 Anaerolinea sp. | reverse complement strand
TTTTGGCAGGGACATGGCTTTCTCCAGAAACGTTTAAACCTTCAAATTCGCTAATTTTCTTCTTCCAGCCATCAGGCACAGGAATGGGCTTCAAATCTTTGTAATCAAAGGTGACCATTACCACTGTCCCAGACGCCATGATTTTCCCCGTGTCTGCGTCCATCACACATTGATCCACCGTCACCGATTTGTTGCCGAGTTTCGTGGTTTTCACGCCGACTTTAATGTTGTGATCATAATGGACGGCGGCATGGTAGGCAATGTGAGCATCTGCGATGACCACGCCGACTTCCATGAAGGATTGATCCTTGCTGAAAAGCCCAAGTTGAATCAAATAATGGACGCGCGCCTGCTCAAAAAAGGTCAGGTATTTTGCGTTGTTGACATGTCCCTGCGGGTCCAAATCTCCGTAGCGGACTTCGGTTGGGTGAAAGAATTTGTAATCAGTCATGGACGGATTATAGTCGGGTATTTCTTGGAGAGAGTTTCTTAAAGGCTTTTTACCACTGAGATCACGAAGATCACTGAGAAAAACGTATCTTCGAAAGGTGACAGTCACCTGACGTTTTCGGGTATACATTTTTTCGATACAGGTGACTGTCACCTATTTACCACGAAATATTGAGAAGATACAGAAAAACTTATTAAAAATCTCTGTGGACTCCGTGTTCTCCGTGGTTAATGCTCTTTTCTTGTAAAAATTTGGACTTAAGAAACGCTCTCTGAGGCACAAAGGCACGAAGTTTTTCCCTTCGTGCCTTTGTGATCAAAAAGTCGCCAGTTGAAAACTACTCAACCAGCGACCATCCAACTATCCAAACCAACTCAATCACAAAACCGCGTCAACCCTTCGCGATCATGGATGGTAAATCGTCCATCTGAATCTGTGCTGACCAGCCCCTGCTCCTTGAAAAAAACCATCGCCTGATTCACCCGCTTGCGCGATGCTCCCACCAGATCGGCAAGGTCGCTTTGGGTTAGTACAATGCGAACCTGTACGCCGTCTGGCACTTCGCGCCCGTATCTCTCGGCGAATGCAAGCAACTGCCGCGCCACCCGCCCGTTCACATCCAACGTGGCAAGCGATTGGATCACTTGATCTGAGAGCCGCACCCGCGCAGATAATATCCGCACCAAATTACGCGCCACAGGCGGAAAGTTATCCAAAATATAATTAAAGGTGGATTTATCCATCCACAACATGAGCGAGTTTTCCAGCGTGATGGCGCTTGCAGAACGTCCCACGCTGTCGATCAAACTCATCTCGCCCAGCGTATCACCGCTGCCCAGCACAGATAAAATCACATCGCGTTCACCCTGCTCAATGTGAATTTTCACTGTTCCATGCAAAATGATATACACCGCCTCGCCCGGCTGTTCCACCGTCATCACATTCATCCCCGCCGTAAATACCCGCCGATGCGCGTGTTTTGACATCCAATCCAGTTGGGTGATGGTCAATCCTTCAAACAGTTTAATGTCTGAAAGTAGGTGGCGTGTGTCGTCCTTTTTGAGTTCAGTCATTCTTAACATATTTTACATCCATTAGACTTTTTGGTAATAACCCAAACCCGCTTTGCACGCTGGCGCAATGACAAATCAGCGTTTATCTGCGTTCCAGTTTTATTTCTGATAAAGCCTTTTCTTTTGAAGAGTCTTTCAAAATACTTCGAAATTCCGCTTTCAACCTAATCTCCAAACCTTCATGCGCCGCATGTGAATTGGGGAATAATTTTTGCGCAGCGGCTTCCTGCGCGGCGACCAAATCATCAGCGTAGGCAGGGTCATGATGAAACAGAACCAGTCCGCCCGCTTCGGCGGCTGCGGCTGTCTCACAAGCCATCGCCACTGTCGAGTGCCCAAATCCCTGTGTAGACGGAAACCCCGCCAACAATCCGCGATAATGTTTCTCGCTGTATTGCGCGTCGTGGATCAGCACATCTGCATTGCGCGCAAACGCCGCCAGTTTACGATCCACCCCCACGTAGCCTTCGGTGTCTGTTGCATACACCACCGACCTGCCACGCCATGTGATGCGATAGACGTAGACCCCGCCGGGATGCGCGTGAGATTTATGAATGCGGATGACCAACGCCTCTGGGCTTAACCCCGATCCTGATTCAACCACCCGAACAGATTCCTCATCCCAAACAATGATCTGCGACTCGCGCACCGACTCGATCATCTTCGCGGCGGGCATATCCCGCAGGCTAAGCGGAAAAGTTTCCGTCGCCTGATTACGCTCCAAAACATGCTTCAACGTTTCGGGCGCGCCGCCCGGCCCAAAAATATGAAGCCGTGTATTTGGAAAATAAGCCGGCGTAAAAAATGGAAATCCCTGCGTGTGATCCTGATGCATGTGGCTGAAGAGCAGCATTAATTCCAGCGGACGTTTTTGCCTTGCCAATTCACGCCCCAGCGGAATAATCCCCGTGCCGGCATCTAAAATGAGAATGCGCCCGCCCGCGCAAATTTCTACGCAGGATGTATTTCCGCCATACTTGACAGTCCCTGCGCCCGGCGTGGGGTAACTTCCACGCACACCCCAGAATTTGATTTTCAATTCTTCGTTCATGGCAGAGCCTCCGTTTTTTTTATGACAGTCATCTTGCACCTTCATTATCGCTGTTGTTGAGTTTTTTTCAAGGAAAGTTTGCACAGCAAGGCTGGGAAATATGTCACACCAGATGAACTGGTTGTTTACAAATCTTTAACGTCTCATGAACTTCACTTAATGTCATGGCGGTATAATCTTGTTCATGCTTCCTGATTTGCAATTGAAAGATCATTTGCGTCTGAAAAAACCACATCCATGCGGCTCATACGAATGGACAGTGATTCGCCTTGGCGCCGATATTGGCTTGGAGTGCAAAGGCTGCCAGCATCGCGTCCTGCTTACCCGCCGTGAATTGAACAAACGCATGAAAGCAAATCTAACGAAGCGCGAAGAAAACAAGGAAGAAATTAAATAATGGGTGACAGTCACTTGTGAAGTGACTGTCGCCTTATGATTCAGGAGAGTAAAACATGACAGAGTCCGCAAAAGAATCCAACTCCAAGCCCCATTTGGGTTCGCTTCGCATCGGGTTATTTACAGATACGTACGCGCCGCAAATCAACGGCGTGTCCATTTCCCTGCAATTGGTGTCAGAGGGATTACAGCGCAGGGGGCATCAAGTTACTATTTTTGCGCCAAAAATCCCCGGCTACACAGATGATCAAGTTGGCGTGGTGCGCCTGCCCTCTTTGAAATATTTGAATGACCCGCCCATTTATGTTGCCGTGCTGGGAACCCCGCGCAGTACCTGGTCGTTGTCTCGCAAACATTTTGATGTGCTGCACGCCCACAGCCCGTTGAGCGTGGGACTGCTGGCTTATTTCATGGCTTCCACCAAGAATCTGCCGCTGATTTATACCTATCACACCTCCATTACTGATTACACCCATTACCTAAAAGTCATTGGCGGTACGGCGTTGATCCGTCATGCGGCGCGCTGGTTTAGTACCACCTCCACCAACCTCGGCGATCAAATTGTTGTGCCGTCGCCCAAATTCCACCGCCTGCTGTTGGAACAGAAAGTGACCAAGCCAATTGTTACCATTCCAAATGGAATTGAATTGGGTAATTTCAAAGTGGCGAAAAATGTTGGTAGTTTTAGAAACAGGCTTGGGTTAAAGTCTGATGCGCCGATCCTGTTATCTGTCGGCAGGGTTGATCCTGAAAAACATCTTGATTTTCTGATTGATGCATTCGTCAAAATGGCTGACCGCTTCCCTGAAGCGCACCTTGTTTTTGCCGGAGATGGAAGCGCGCGCAAAAAATTGGAAGAGCACGCCGCCGCCACAAATGTAAATGATCGCATCCATTTCCTTGGCATGGTCAGCCGCGACGAACTGCCCGATCTTTTGCATGACGCCACAGTCTTTCTTTCCGCATCCATCACCGAGGTACATCCCATTTCGATTATTGAAGCGATTGCGTCCGGCTTGCCTTTGGTAGCCGTGCAGGACGAAGCCTTTGAAGGCATGATCGTGGAAAATGAAAACGGTCATTTGACCCCGATGGATGTTGGCGCGTTTAGCGATACATTGGCTACGCTGTTGGCTGACCCTGAAAAACTTGCTCGCTACGGAAAACGCTCGTTGGAATTAAGCGAAAAGTTTTCCATTGAACAACAGGTGAAGACACTGGAAAACCTTTACTTTGAAGCCATCCTGCAAAACTGGCGCGGAAGTTTTGTCTCACGCATTTCTGCCAGGTTGAAATTCTAAAAATTATTTAACCACGAAGTGTCACAAAGGAACACAAAGGAGAACGGCTTTAAGGTTTTCCTTCGTGACACTTTGTACCCTTCGTGGTTAATCTTTTCTCCCACTGATTTATCAGGGAGTATAATTCTCTCCCGATGCCCATTTTAGATTCTCATACCATTGAATTTTTCAGCCGCAGCCCCGAGCAAACGCGCCGCATTGGAATGCGTCTCGGCGGTGAGATAAAAGCAGGCGATGTGATCTGTTTGCAGGGTGACCTCGGCGCGGGGAAAACAACGTTTGTGCAAGGACTTGCGCAAGGCTGGGGGTCTCAAGATTCTGTTTCCAGCCCAACTTTTATTATTGTCAACGTGTACCGCCGCGCAAACGGCGCCCAACTTTTTCATTTGGATACGTACCGGCTTGAGTCTGTGCCGGAAGCCGAAGAACTTGATCTTGATCTAATGCTTACCGAAGGCGCGCTTGTCATTGAGTGGCCCGAGCGTCTCGGTGATTTAATTCCAAAAGAACGGCTGTGGATCAACCTCGATCACATTCAGGAAGAACATCGTCAGATGCGTTTCAACGCAAACGGCAAACGGTACGACGAATTGCTCGAAGGCATTCGTCAATCCATGTTTGGAGGGTCGTAATGTTACTTGCCATTGACACATCCACTGCTCAAGTTGGGCTGGCTTTATATGACGGGACTCAAATTTTGAGCGAGATGACCTGGACGACTCGCCAGCACCACACCACTGAATTAGCCCCGTCCATTGCCGGACTTTTGAAGCGCTGCGGCGTTTCAATGGACATGGTTCAGGCTTTGGGGGTTGCGGTTGGACCAGGCTCCTTCACCAGTTTGCGCGTTGGGTTATCTCTGGTCAAAGGCATTGCGCTTGCGCGTCATTTGCCGGTGATCGGAATTTCAACCATGGACATCATTGCGGCGGCGCAGCCCGCGGGAACCATTCCGTTGGCGGTGGTGATTCAGGCCGGGCGCAAGCGGATCGCTGTCGGCAGGTACCAGTTTTCAGAAAACAGGTGGCAGGCCGAGGGCGGAGTCAAAGGCGCGACAGTGGATGAGTTGGCAGATGAGATCGAGAGTCCAACATACATCGCTGGCGAGTTATCAGCTGAAGATCGCAGCCGGCTGGCGCGCAAACGGGTCAATATTCTGCTGGCATCGCCTGTGCATTGCATCCGCCGTCCATCCATTCTTGCCGACCTGGCGTGGGCGCGCTGGCAAAATAATGAGGTGGATGATGCCGCCTCGCTTGCGCCGATTTATTTGCATGTTGAGGGAACGCCAATTTTATGAGCGTCATTCTTCGCAAAATGACAATGAATGATGTGGAGCAGGTGATCGCCATTGATCATGTCTCGTTTAGCCTGCCGTGGCCTGTCAGTTCATTTCATTTTGAGTTGACCGATAATCCCGCCTCGCGCTGCTGGGTGGCCGAGTTGGATGGGCGTGTTGCCGCCATGCTGGTTGGCTGGATGATCGTAGATGAAATTCACATCGCCACGATTGCCACGCATCCTGATTTTCGCCGGCAGGGTCTGGGCGAAAAAATTCTTTCCTTTGCATTGCAATCAGCCAAAGACGAAGGCGCTCTCACTTCATTTTTGGAGGTGCGCGAAGGGAATGAAGCCGCATTAAACCTGTATTATAAATTTGGCTATGTAGAAAGCGGACGCCGCGAAGGTTATTACAAAGACAATGACGAAGACGCGATCCTGATGACGTTGAACTCGCTGAATCTTAACGGAGTAATGGAATGAGCGCAGAAGAAACCATTTCAAAAATTGCAGAAGATGTTTCGGTTTGCACGAAATGCGCGTTGCATGAATCGCGCAAGAAATCAGTGCCGGGAGACGGCCCTGCAACCGCCGAGATCATGTTCATTGGCGAAGGTCCCGGCTTTCATGAAAATGAGCAGGGGCATCCATTTGTGGGCGCTTCAGGAAAATTTTTGGATCAACTGCTGGCGCAGGCCGATGTGACCCGTGAGGATGTGTTCATTGCCAATGTGGTCAAGTGCCGCCCGCCGGGGAACCGCGATCCCTTGCCCGATGAATTGACCGCTTGCGATGTTTATCTCGAAGCGCAAATTGAAGCGATCAACCCAAGCATTGTTGTAACACTTGGGCGTTTTTCGATGAATAAGTTTTTCCCCGGCGCAAAGATCAGCGCGGTGCATGGGCAAATGCAAAAAGTGGGCGGGCGTTTTGTGATTCCCATGTTCCATCCGGCGGCGGCGTTACATCAGGCGGCGTTGAAGCCGTCCATTTTGGGTGATTTTGCAAAACTGCCTGATCAATTGAACGAGGCGCGTATTGCATTGGGAAAGCCTGCCATCGTTCGCAGGCGAAAGTTGGAAGAAGCTCCTGACGAGAAATCACAACAAATGAGTTTGTTTTAGCAAAAATCAGATGGACTTAACGAAGGAGAAAAAATATGTCTACAAAAGAAATTCTTATTAATAAGTTGAAGGATAAAACAGCAAAGATTGCCATCCTTGGTTTGGGATATGTGGGACTTCCGCTTGCGGTTGTGTTCGGCGAAGCCGGTTTTCAGGTGACAGGTGTTGATCCTGACAACCGTAAGATCAACTCGCTGGCAGATGGAAAGTCATATATCCCTGATGTGAAGACCGAAGTGGTTGCAAAATTGGTCAAGAGCGGGCATTTTACCGCCACGACCGACTTCTCTGTTTTAAAGGATATGGACGCGGTTAGTATTTGCGTGCCGACCCCGCTTCGCAAAACGGGCGATCCTGATATGTCGTTCATTATTTCAGCCACAGAAGAACTGGCGAAATACATGCACAAGGGCATGGTGGTCGTTCTCGAATCCACTACCTACCCAGGCACAACACGCGAACTGCTTTTGCCCAAATTAGGCATGGAGCATGATCTTAAGATTGGCGAAGATTGGTTCCTTGCATTTTCTCCCGAACGTGTTGATCCGGGTCGTGAAGACTGGACAACCATTAATACCCCCAAGGTTTTAGGCGGCATTACCGAGGCTTGCGGTGAAGTGGCAACTGCCTGGTACGAAGGCGCGATCAAGACCGTGCATCATGTATCCACTGCTGAAGCGGCGGAGATGGCAAAACTGCTTGAAAATACCTTCCGCATGATCAACATTGGGCTGGTCAACGAACTGGCGATCATGTGTCAGCGCCTTGGCGTGGACGTTTGGGAGGTGATCGACGCGGCCGCCAGTAAGCCGTTTGGCTTTATGAAGTTCACCCCCGGTCCCGGTTTGGGCGGACACTGCATCCCGATTGATCCACTATATCTTTCGTGGAAGATGAAGTCCTTTAATTACAATGCGCGATTTATTGAACTGGCTTCTGAAATCAATACGAATATGCCGCGTTATGTGGTGTCGCGTATTCTTGAAGCCATGAATGATCGCGGCAAACACCTCAAAGATTCAAAGGTGCTGGTGCTTGGCGTGGCGTATAAGCCTGATATTGACGATGTGCGCGAATCTCCCGCGCTGGATGTGATCGGTCTGATGCGCAAGAAGGGCGCAGTTGTGGAATATCATGATCCGTATATTCCGCATGTCCATCATGAGTATGATGGCTGGCAAATGGACAGCGTCAAAGATGTGATGCAGTCTGTGAAGGATGCGGACGCGGTGATCATCATTACCAACCACAAGGAATATGATTACAAGGCGATCATTGAGAACGCCAAATTTGTTTTCGATTCCCGCAATGCCACCGGCAAACTTGGGAAGAACAGCGAAAAGGTTGAGAGATTATAAATGTCATTGCGATGGCGGTGATTTTCTGACCGACGCAATCTCCACTTAATAGGAAATTGCGTCGGCAGGAAGAACGCCTTCTTTGCAACGATATGAAAGGATAAATATGTCACATTATTTGGTAACAGGCGCGGCTGGTTTTATTGGTTCAAGAACTTCGACCATGTTGATCGAGCAGGGGCATACCGTCGTTGGCATCGACAACATGAACGATGCGTACGATCCGCGTATGAAAGATTATCGCCTGAAGAAACTTCAGGCGTTGAAAGGCTTCACATTTCACCAGCACGACATTTCAGAAAAATCGTCCATTGATTTGTTCAGAAACGAAAAACTGGATGGCGTGATCAACCTTGCGGCGCGGGCGGGAGTCCGTTTCAGCGTGGAAAATCCCTGGGTATTTTTAGAATCCAATGTTACTGGTACGTTGAACATGCTTGAGGTCTGCCGTCAGTTTGGATGCAAAAAATTCATCATCGCATCCACCTCCAGTATTTATGGCGAGAATCCCGAATACCCCACGCCTGAAACGGCGTCGAGCAGTGAGCCGATGCAGCCCTATGCCGCCAGCAAGAAAGGCGCCGAGGCGCTGGCTCATTCTTATCATCATCTGTTTGATATTGACGTGACCGTTGTGCGCTATTTCACGGTCTACGGGCCGGCAGGCAGACCTGACCTTGCCATCTTCCGTTTCGTGAAGTGGATCATGGAAGGCGAGCCGATCCGCATTAACGGTGATGGAAACCAGTCGCGCGGTTTCACCTACGTGGATGATATTGCGCGTGGGACGATTGCCGCGCTCAAGCCATTGGGATATGAGATCATCAACCTTGGCGGGCATGAAGTGATTTCCATCAATGGGTTGGTTTCATTGGTTGAAGAATTAACCGGCAAAAAGGCCAACGTGCAATACGGCCCGCCCAACCTGGCGGATATGTTTATGAATCAAGCCAACGTGACCAAAGCCCGCGAGATGTTGAATTGGAATCCGCAGGTCAACTTGCGCGAGGGGATTGGAAATTTGATTGATTGGTACAAAGCAGAACGAAATTGGGCGAAGGATATTTTGACCCCGTAGCCAATGCAGACCTCCGAGTTCACAAAGAACCCGGAGGTCTTTTTTTGGGGGATGTAACTATTCAGCAACAGAATTACAACATAGACGCAATGTTTTTATATTTTATGAGTGCTATAGTGGAAGAAGTCAAATTCATTTCATATTCAGGAGGAACCGCTCATGAAAACATATAAAAGTATTGTTGCAATTATGTTCACGCTGGCGTTGATCTTGCCGTCAATGTCTGTAGTCGCCCAGGGAGTACGATCTGCTTCCGTCACATTGACTTCGCCGTTGCCCAACCCGGCTGCGGTTGATGACGAGATTGTTTTTGATCTCGATCTTTCCATCGCCAATATTGAACCCGGGCTATCAGGCGTGGATATTTATTTGGAGTACGACGGCACAAAAGTTGCTTTTGCTGAAGTGCTGCCAGACTTCTTTGGCGCTTCCAGCGTCAGGGTTAATGAACTTGTCACTTGTCCCGACGGCGTCGGAACTTGCGTTCATTTGGTGTTGGCTGGAGCACCCCAGGTTACAAAAGAAAGT
>JAIFKY010000269.1 GCA_020049345.1 Anaerolinea sp. | reverse complement strand
CGATGACCGCCAATGCCATGCAAGGTGACCGCGAAATGTGTCTCGCTGCCGGCATGGATGATTATGTCAGCAAGCCGATTCAGATCAAAGAATTACAAACTGCCCTGGAACGCGCGAGTAATATACTAACCAAATAGTTATTTATAAAACAAGCGATAGGTAGAGGCATGAATGTCGAAAAAAGTTAAAACAGAAAAAACTGCCGCCATAAAACAAAAAACCGAAAAACGCGCGCCAAAGCCAGCCGCGCGGAAAATTTTAACGTCAGCACGGCTTTCTCTCAAACAACAACTTGCGCAAAGCGAATATCAACTTGCCATTATTAATTCGGTACAGGAAGGGCTTGCCTCAAACCTTGATATGCAAGCCATTTATGATTTAATCGGCGACCACCTGCGCGACATATTTGATGCTCAGGTGGTGATGATTGGCGTTTACGATCATAAAACAAAACTCCTGCGCCATCCTTATGTGATAGAACGCGATGTACGCTTCCAGATGGAACCAGGACAGGCGTTCGGTTTTCGAAAGTATGTCACCGAAACCGGCCAGCCGCTGTTAATCAATAAAAACCATGATGAAGCCGCGCTGAAATACGGAAATCCAGCAGCCATTATCGGTGAAGCGCCTAAATCCGTTTTGTTTGTTCCCATGATTGCCGCTGGCGAAGTCAGAGGAATCATTTCACTGCAAAACCTGGATCGTGAAAATGCCTTTACTGATTCAGATTTACGCCTGCTCCAAACACTTGCCAACAGCACAAGCGTTGCGCTTGAAAACACGCGCCTCTTTGATGAAACCCAACGCCTGCTGAAAGAAACCAAACAGCGCGCGGCAGAATTAGAGGCGGTCAGACGCGCCAGCCTAAGCCTAACCTCCAGCCTTAATTTTGAAGATGTCCTAAATTCCATCCTTAAAGATACCTTTAGCCTGTTCCAGGACGCCAATACCATTCATATTTTCATCTATAAAAATGAAGAGGATGTGCTCGAATTTGGCGCCGCCTATTACGAAAACGGCAAAAAAGATCAGCCGTATAGCAAACCGCGCCGTGACGGGCTAACCTACTCGGTTGTTCTAAGCGGTGAGCCAATTATTATTGAAGATATGAGTACGCACCACTTTTATAAAAATCTTCATTTGACGAATGGCGCAATTATTGGGATGCCGTTAAAAATCAGCAATCGCGTGGTCGGCGTGATGAACTTATCCTTTAATCAAAAGCGGGCTGTTCGGAGCGACGAATTGCGGGTTTTACAACTTCTGGCTGATCAGGCGGCTGTAGCCATTGAAAATGCGCGTCTTTTTAATGAGACAAAACAACGCGCCACCGAACTGGCTATTATCAACAGCGTCAGCGAAGCAATGTCGCGTCAATTGGATATAAACACCATGACACACATGTTGGGCGATAAAGTCCGTGATATTTTTCAAGCGGAAGTCGCCAGCGTCTTCTTTTATGATCCGCGAAAAAATTTGGTTCAAATGGTCTACAGTTATGATCGCGGTTATGTTCAATTGCCCGAACCAATAACTTTGGGAAAAGGTTTATCGTCCAAGGTGATTCTGTCACGCCAGCCTTTGGTACTGGGAACAGCGCAGGAAGCAGACGCGCTTGACGCAATCAACATTCCCAACGCCGCAGGAGATGACGAATTGGGACAGTCGTGGATGGGCGTTCCAATCATCGTGGGAGAACGAGTCATTGGGCTGGTCAGTGTGGAGAGTTACAAAAAATATGCGTTTGATGAATCCAGCGTACGACTGCTCACAACGCTTACCGCCAATATGGGAGTTGCCATTGAAAACGCGCGCCTGTTTGATGAAACGCGCCGCCTGCTCAAAGAGACCGAACAACGCGCCACCGAACTTTCCATCATCAACAGCGTTCAAGAGGGACTCGCGTCCAAACTTGACGAACAGGCTGTTTATGATTTGGTCGGCGACCGAATATCACAACTGTTCAACGCCCAGACCCTCTTTATTTTGATCTACGACACACAGACAAATATGGAGCATTACCCCTACATCATTGAACGCGGAAAACGCCAATATCAGGAAGCGCTTCCGCACGACGATAACGGATTTTCGCCGCTGGTCATGCGCACGCGCAAACCGTTGATGATCAATGAAAACATGAAACAGCGTTCAGCAGAGGTTGGCTCAATTGTTCTCGCAGATGGTGAAGCGCCAAAATCCGCCATCTATGTCCCGATTTTGATTGGAGGCGAAGCGCGCGGCGTTATTTCCACCCAGAACATTGACAGTGAAAACGCTTTTGTTGATGCTGATGTAAGCCTGCTGAATATGATCGCCAACAGCATGAGCGTGGCGCTTGAAAATGCCCGCCTGTTCAACGAAACCCAGCGCCTGCTTCGCTCTGAACAGCAGCGCGCCACCGAATTGCAGATCATCAACAATGTGCAGATCGGTCTGGATTCAAGGTCTGATATCCAATCCATTTACGATCTGGTCGGCGACAAGATACGCGAGATATTCGACGCGCAGACTGTGGCTCTGATTATCTATGATAAAGAAAAAAATGAAACTCTTTTCCCGTACATTATTGAAAACGGGGTCAGACTGCACCAGACCCCATTGCCGCTTACCAAAGAAACCGGCGGCTTTAGCGGCGAGGTGATTCGCACACACCAGCCATTAATTGTGAATGAAGATTTTGAAGCGCAGTCTACAAAATACAATTCCTGGCTGCTCGGAGAAGACCCGCAAGAGGTGGAAGTAAAATCAGGAATATGGGTGCCTTTACTGGTGGGCGAAGAAGTTAAAGGCGTGCTCTCCCTGCAAAACTTGGAACACGAAAACGCGTTTTCAGAATCTGATGTGCGCTTGCTGACCACCCTCGCCAATTCGCTGAGCGCCACCATGGAAAACGCCCGACTCTTTGACGAAACCCAGCGTTTACTTAAAGAGACAGAACAACGCGCCACCGAACTCCAAACCATCAACACCGTCAGTCAGGCATTGGTTGGAGAGTTGGAACTTAACGCCCTGATCCAATTGGCGGGAGAACAACTACAGCAAACCTTCCAAGCCGATATTGCCTACATTGCCCTGCACAATGTTGAAACAGGGCTGATAAATTTTCCATACTATGTTGGCGCGGATAAATTGGATTCAATACTTTATGGCGATGGGCTGACCAGCAAAATTATCCAAAGCGGACAGCCATTGCTGATCAACCAGAATTTGGATGAACGGGCAAATGAATTGGGCGCCACCAGAATTGGATTTGAAGCAAAGTCCTATCTGGGTGTGCCGATTATGGTGGGGAGGCAAGCCATCGGCGTTATTAGCGTGCAAAGCACACGCCAGGAAGAACGCTTCAACGAGAATGATTCGCGCCTGCTGACTACCATTGCCGCGAATGTCGGCACAGCCATTCACAACGCACAGTTATTCGATGAAATTCAAAAGGCGCGGCGTGATGCAGATGCCGCCAATGAAGCCAAGAGCTCCTTCCTGGCCACCATGAGTCATGAAATTCGCACGCCCATGAACGCGGTCATTGGCATGAGCGGACTTCTACTTGACACAAAACTTAATGATGAACAAAAGGAATATGCAGAGACAATTCTCAACTCTGGCGACGCGCTTCTGACCATCATCAATGACATCCTTGACTTCAGCAAAATTGAAGCCGGGAAAATGGATATTGAATCCCAGATCTTTGATCTGCGAGACTGCGTTGAATCGGCGCTTGACCTTGTCACTGCACACGCGGCCGAAAAAGGAATTGACATTGCATATATATTTGAAGACAATGTGCCGCCAGCCATTATCAGTGATGCGACCCGCCTGCGGCAGATCATCCTCAACTTATTAAGCAACGCGGTTAAATTTACAGAGAAGGGCGAAGTGGTTCTCACCATCGCGTCCAAACCTGCCTCGAAGAAAAATACCGAGTTGACCTTCACCGTGCGCGATACCGGCATAGGACTTTCACCGGAGGCGATGAGCAGGCTATTCCAGTCTTTCTCGCAAGCCGATTCATCCACCACGCGCAAATATGGCGGCACGGGCTTGGGTCTTGCCATCAGCAAGCGCCTCGCTGAATTGATGGGCGGGACAATGTGGGGAATGAGCGAGGGTGACGGCAAAGGCGCCACGTTTGCATTCACCATCCATGCGCCAGCGGCGGAACTGCCCGGGGGGAGACAAAATGAATTTAGCGGCACCCTGCCCGAGTTAAGCGGGAAGCGCGTCCTCGTGGTGGATGACAATGCCACGAATCGCCTCATCCTAACCACGCAAACTGCCAAGTGGGGCATGGTATCGCGTGAAACCGAATCACCGAACGAAGCCCTTGAATGGCTGAAAAACGGCGAGGCATTTGATATTGCGATCCTTGATATGCACATGCCAGAGATGGATGGGCTTGAACTGGCGCGCCGCATCCGCGAACGTAACGCAGAAATTACCCTGGTTTTATTTAGTTCTCTTGGGCGGCGTGAAATGGCAGATGCGGAAAATCTTTTTGCGGCACACCTCACCAAGCCCATCAAACCGTCTCAACTTTTTGATGCGCTGGCAACCGTTTTTATGGATGCGAAGAAGACGCGCGAGGAGAGACAAGTTCCCGCCCGCGTCACGCTCGACCCTGAAACTGCGGCGCGGCATCCGTTGAGAATTCTCCTCGCCGAAGATAATCAGGTCAACCAAAAACTCGCGCTGAGGCTGTTGGCACAAATGGGCTATCGCGCAGACATCGCCTCGAATGGATTGGAGGCTGTGGAATCAATGAACCGTCAGACGTATGATGTTATTTTGATGGATGTGCAAATGCCCGAACTGGACGGTATGGAAGCGACCCGACAAATCCGTCAGATGAAGATACGCCAGCCGCACATCATCGCCATGACCGCCAATGCCATGCAAGGCGACCGCGAAGCGTGCATCGCCGCAGGCATGGATGATTACATCGCCAAGCCCATCCGCGTGAACGAGTTGATGCGCGCGTTGGCACAGGCAAAAAATATTTAACACCGGCAAAGAACTATCGAGGCAAAATGCACCCTTCCTCACCTATGAGCGATATTGATCAAAAACTGGCTGAATGGCGCGTCAGGACTTTAAATGTGTTTCTGGCAATGGCTATTATTATTGCAGTCCCCGCCACTCTGCTTCCTGTCGCCAGCGCCTTTTCCCATCCCGCAGAGATTCCGAGCGCGATTGCCATTTTTATGGCTTTTTTGACATTGCTTGGGTTGACCGTATTTCGAAAAATTGATTATCGCATTCGGGGATGGGGACTCATTATTCTTGGTTATTCAATAGGACTGGTAGACCTGACGCGTACCAGCCTTGCGGGCGATTTTACAATTTATTTGCTTGCCATGCCATTGCTGGGATTCATTTTAGTTAACCAGCGTTCCGGCTATATCGCGGGAGCGCTCAGCCTGATTCTGTATTGGGGAAGCGCATTCCTGACGGATCGCGGCGTGTTTAATGCCATGTTGGTTAATGGCGATAATCCATTTGCCATGCGCTGGTGGATTGACGCAGGCTTGATCTTTGTTCTAATTATTATCGTGCTTTTGGAGTTATTCCGTCAATTTTTTCGCCTCTTGCAAAACACCATCGAAGCCGAAAAACTGGCGTTGGTTGAGTTGGCGCAAGCCAATGACCAATTGGAACAAAAGGTGGAACAACGCACCGAAAAACTCAGGGAATCTGAGCGTCAAATGGCGGAGATGATCGAAGAATTAAGCAAAGCGCGCGATGCCGCAAATGCCGCAAACGAAGCCAAATCCACTTTTCTGGCAAGCATGAGCCATGAAATTCGCACACCAATGAACGCCGTCATCGGCATGAGCGGACTTCTGCTGGATACCAAACTCAACAACGAACAGCGCGACTATGCTGAAACCATCCGCAGTTCAGGCGACAACCTGCTCAACATCATCAACGATATTTTGGATTTCAGCAAAATAGAAGCAGGACGCCTCGAACTGGAATTTCATCCATTTGATTTGCGCGACTGTGTCGAATCTTCTTTGGACCTGGTCTCAGCCCGCGCCGCCGAAAAGGGGATCGAGACCGCCTATATTTTTGAAGGCGATCTGCCGCCTGCCATTTCCGGCGATATGACGCGTCTAAGGCAAATACTCCTAAACTTATTAAGTAACGCCATCAAATTCACAGAAAAAGGCGAAGTTGTATTAACCGTTTCATGCAGCATAGCAGATCAAACTGCAACATTGCAATTCTCGGTTCATGATACCGGCATCGGGCTTTCCGATGAAGGAATGAAACGCCTCTTTCGATCCTTCTCCCAAGCCGATTCGTCCACAACCAGAAAATACGGTGGCACAGGTCTGGGGCTGGTCATCAGCAAGCAACTGGTAGAACTAATGGACGGAAGGATATGGGCTGAAAGCGAAGGTTTGGGCAAAGGCTCAACTTTCTTTTTCACCATTCAGGCTCCCATAGCCCAACTGCCTGAACACCCACAGCGTCAATATTCAGGAGTTCAAATCACCTTGATGAATAGGCGCATGTTGATAGTAGATGACAACGCCACCAACCGCCGCATTCTGACAGCGCAGGCAGAAAAATGGGGCATGTTTGCGCGAGAGACCGCATCGCCGCAGGAAGCCCTTCAATGGATACAGCACGGCGAAGCCTTTGACCTTGCCATCCTTGATATGCACATGCCCGAAATGGACGGGGTTATGTTGGCGCAGGAGATACGCAAATTAAATTCCACCCTGCCTTTGGTATTATTCAGTTCACTGGGTCATCGTGAATTGGGCGCGCGTGACAACCTTTTTGCAGATTACCTCACCAAACCCATCAAACGCTCCCAACTCTACGATACGATTGTGACTGTTTTTGCGAATGCGAAGAAATCCCGCCGCAGCGAGAAACGTTCCAAAAACCGCGTCATACTCAACCCTGAAATTGCGGCGCGGCATCCGTTGAAAATTCTCCTCGCTGAAGATAACACCGTCAACCAGAAACTCGCGTTAAGATTGCTGGAGCAAATGGGCTATCGCGCCGACGTTGCGTCGAATGGCATCGAAACTATTGCGTCTCTGGAACGCCAGCCTTATGATGTCATCCTCATGGATGTACAAATGCCAGAAATGGATGGATTGGAAGCCACACGTCAGATCCGCAAAAAGGATTTGCACCAGCCGCACATCATCGCCATGACCGCCAACGCCATGCAAGGCGACCGCGAGATCTGCCTCGCCGCAGGCATGGATGATTACATTGCCAAACCCATTCATGTGGAAGAATTGCTGGAGACGCTGACAAAAGCAAAGAATGCGTCCCCAAAACAACAGGAGCATTAAATGTCAAAAATTGATCTGAACACATTCAACTTACTCAAAGAAACCACGGGCGCCGATTTCATAAGTGAATTGATAGACTCTTTTTTGGAAGACGCGCCAAACCTGATTACACAAATGCGATCAGCCCTTGCAAACACAGACGCCGACTCCTTCCGCCGCGCCGCGCATTCCATGAAATCAAATGCCGCCACCTTCGGCGCAATGGAACTTTCTGCGCTTGCCAGAGAACTTGAAATATTCGGACGGGACAAAAATCTTAAAATCGGAAACAGGCTTGACGTCATGGAAGAATCATTTCATCAAACCGCAAATCAACTGAAAAAATTAAAAGCGTAGCGTCAATAAAACCAAAGGAAAAGAAATCAAAATGACCGCAATTCCAGAACCAGCAAAGTTATTGGTTATTGACGATAATAAAGTAAACCGCATCGTACTTTCGCGCAGTCTTGAACAACAAGGTCATGTCGTGGAAACCGCTGAAAACGGCGAAGAAGGGTTGAAAAAAATTCGCACCCAGTCATTTGACCTTGTTTTACTGGACATTGAAATGCCGATCATGGACGGATTTCAAGTATTGGAAGCCTGCCTGAATGATGTGGATTTGCGGCAAATTCCCATTATCATGACCTCTGCAATGGAAGAACTTGATGCCGTGGTCAAATGCGTGGAGCTTGGCGCGGAAGATTATTTGACAAAACCAGTCAATCCAATTTTATTGCGCGCGCGGATCAACGCCAGTCTTGAAAAGAAACGACTGCGCGATGAACACCGAAAACTATTCAGAACCTTTGCCACAAAGGAAGTGGCAGAGGAACTGTTACGGACAGGCTTTTCGCTTGGCGGAAAAAATGTAACCGCCTCTGTGTTGTTCGCAGATATTCGCGCGTTCACAACCATTGCCGAAAGCCAGGAACCATCTGAGACCATTGATTTGCTCAATGGGTACTTTAGCCTGATGTTCGATGCCATCAACAACAATGGCGGTTCAGTCAACCAAATGGTCGGTGATGGATTAATGGCTGTCTTTGGCGCGCCGCTGTTCATTGAAGAACATCGCGAACTTGCAGTACGCGCCGCGCTGGAAATGCTGGATCAACTCAAAGTATTCAACATACAACAGGCAGCGCAAAATAAAACACAAATACACATTGGCATTGGGATCGCGTCGGGCAATATGATCGCAGGCTATACAGGCACACAAAGCCGCGCTATTTACACCTGCAATGGAGACACCGTCAACCTGGCATCTCGCATCGAAAGTCACACGAAAGTTGCACTGCGCCCGCTGCTGATTGATCACAACACGCGCATGGGATTAAGCGATTCATATCACCTAGAAGACCTTGGACCTGCGCTCTTCAAAGGCAAACAGCATCCTGTAAATATTTTTTCGGTAAGCAGGTAACCGCATATTTTCGGATGGTCGAAAAATAAAAACGAACTCCAACCATTAAGCGTTGGAGTTCGTTTTTATTTTCAGCAATTATTTTTAAGCGCGTTTACTGTCCCGCAATCCCTGCCAAATACTCAATTGTCTTTTCAAACAGCAGAGTCTTGGCTGCCTGACCTGTGCCTGTGGTTTGACCCAATGCGGCGGCGGTGGCTTGTGCGGCGGCTTTTTCTTCTTCCGTCTTGCCGCTGCCCGAACCGGGGACTTTCGTCACACCAGGCACGGGTGTCGGCAGGGAGACGCCATATTGTGCGTAGAATTCATTCAGACCCGCGTTGGTGATCTGCATTCCAGCAATCGCCTTCAATTGATCGGCGGTCATCGCGGCGGTGATTTGATCCTGAACGGCGGTCAGTTCCTCGCTGGCGGTGGTCGTGTCGCCGCTTAGGCTGATGACTGCCTGCCAAAGCGGAATCAGAGTCTTGGCTTGTTCAGCCGTGACGGCGTTGGCTGTATCAGCCAGTTTGAGCGTACCATACGCCAGTTGACTGCGGACATTCGCCGCGTCGCTGTATTCGATGCTGAGATAGGTGGATGCCAGTGAGGTGGGTGTTGCTTCAACCGTTGGGGCACAGGCGTAGATTAGGCTGACGGTGAGCAATGTTAAGAGGGCAATGCGAAAGATGCTTTTTTTCATGGGGTACCTTTTGCCCTGCTCTATCGGGGGCTAAGCCCCCGATAGAGCAGGGCTATATTTTATTTAATCTGCGCTTCCAACGAAGCGATGACTGCGTCCATTAATGCGGATGCAAGTTTGCTTCCGCTGCCACTTTCGCCAGAAGTGACACCTTGTTCGGCTTGTTTGGTGGCGCGGGCTTCGGCTGACAATCCACTGCCCTGACCAGGCGTGCCGCCACCGCTTCCGAGTGTGATGCCGTTGGCGGTTGCCCATGCCTGCATATCGGTCTGGAGCAGTTTCATGG
>JAIFKY010000061.1 GCA_020049345.1 Anaerolinea sp. | reverse complement strand
CTGTCCAACTGCTCAACGCGGCGGGTGATACTGACCTGACCGCCAAAGCCGATTACTACGCCAGCGGCTGGAAGGATTTTGGCACAACCCCGGCTGCTCTGGAGTTGCTCCCGACCACATACCCGTTCAGGGTCACGTATCTCGGCGCCAGCATCCAGAAGAATCAAAATGTGGCTGAAAATGCGGAGGTCATCTTCAACACCAAAGTGGTAACGGTCAAACTGCTGAAAGTCGATGGCTTAACTGATCTGACCGCGGATGCAGATTTCTACGCCAGCGGCTGGAAGGACTTCGGCTCAACCCCCGCCACGCTGGAACTGCTCCCGACCACATACCCGTTCAAGGTGACGTACTCAACCCCCGCCACGCTGGAACTGCTCCCGACCACATACCCGTTCAAGGTGACGTATCTTGGAGCCAGCATCCAAAAGAATCAGAACGTTGAAACCAACCCTCTGGTTGTGTTCAACACCACGCCCGTCACCATGAAACTGCTCAGCTCCACTGACGCTGAATTATCTGGTGTGGGTCAGTTTTATGCCAGCGGCTGGAAAGACTTTGGCGCAACCCCAGCCACCGTGGAACTACTGCCCACCACCTACCCATTCAAGGTGGCTTATGGCGGCGCAAGTATTCAGAAGAATCAGAATGTGGCTACTGAACCAGTGGTAACCTTTAACACTGTGGCAGTGACCTTCAAACTGCTCGATTCGACAAGCGCCACCGAGTTGATTGGCAACGCAGATTACTACGCCAGCGGCTGGAAAGCCTTCGGCGACGGCGCCACAACCGAAGTGGCAGAACTACTGCCGACCACCTACCCGTTCAGGGTAACGTATGGCGGCGCGAGCATCCAAAAAAATCAAAATGTATCTGTTGAGCCTGTTGTCGTCTTCAACACCACACTCGTCACCATGAAATTGATTGACGCGGCGGGCGTGGAACTGACCGGCGGATCGCAATATTACGCCAGCGGCTGGAAGACATTTGGCGGCGGCGCAACCACCACCACCATGCAGTTGCTTCCAACCACCTATCCGTTCAAGGTGACGTATAACGGAGCCGGACTGCAAAAGAATCAGAACGTCGCCACTGATCCACTGGTGATTTTCACCGGCACAAAGGTCACCTTGCAATTCAGCGGCAACATCGAATACTATGCCGGCGGCTGGAAGACCTTCACCAAGCCGACCACCAATTTACTGCCCGGAACCTATCCCTTCCGCTTCTCTGGCACAGGCTCCCCGTCTATTCAAACCAACTTTATAGTTGGCGCAGATGAGATTGTGAACAGTGTTGCATACCTTCGCCTGATCAACAGCAAAGGTATCGGGTTGGTTGGCGGAATTGCCGACTACTACACAGGCGCATGGCCAAATCTTGGCACAACAAATTCCTATGGCATAGCCCTCGGATTCATTCCCGGGCTAAAGAGTTCCGTCACTTTTAGGATGGCATACGAAGGTGGAAGCATCCAGAAGACCCAAAATATTGCCGCCGATTCTTTTGTCGCGTTCCAAACGACCAAAGTGACAGTACAACTCAAAGACAGCGCCGGTGCATTCCTTGGCAATAACGATAAAGTTCAGTATTACACTGGTAGTTGGAGAGAGTTTGGCTACACCGTCAATGGTCAGGTGAGCAAGGAACTGTTACCGCTCAATTACCCATTCAATATCTCTTACGCATTTGCCACGCAACAAAAAGATCAGAATATCAGTTCCAACTCAACTGTCGTGTTCCAAACAAGCAAGGTGACTGTACAACTCATGGACAGCGCTGGCGCTCCACTGGGAGACGGCGACCTCGTGCGCTATTACTCGGGTGCCTGGCATGACCTTGGCACAACGGTAGCGGGCGAAGCGAACATGGAACTACTGCCAGTCAACTACGCATTTAACATCACTCATGCTTTTGCCACACAGCAGAAGGAACAAAATGTTGCCGCCGCCACGAACGTCGTTTTCCAGACAGTCAAAGTGACCGTGCAACTAAAGGATAGCGCAGGCAACCTGCTCGGAGATGGCGACCTGGTACGTTACTATTCAGGCGCCTGGTACGACCTGGGCACAACCGTAGCGGGTGAAGTGAGCATGGAAATGTTACCCGTCAATTACTACTTCAACATCGCTCATGCTTTTACCTCACAGCAAAAAAACCAGAGCGTAGGCGTCACTCAAAATGTTTCATTCCAAACTGGCAAAGTTCATTCTGCTAGTGGAACCAGCACCCAGTATTATTCTGGTAGTTGGCATCCATTCACTCAGGATATGGAATTGCTGCCAGGCACCTACCCATTCACATTCACGGGCTTCCCGCAAACCAATTACACAATTTCTGGAGGAATAACAAACAGTATCCACTAATCTTTCACGCACAATCAAAAACTACGCCCCAAAATTTGGGGCGTAGTTTTTGATTACAGATATTTTTCTTTCAGGCGAGTAATGCGGATGCTTCCTGCCTTGGATGGGTAGTCCCCGCCTCTTTTTCCACGCTGCAAATTGACACCGTTTCAATGAGCATTTCCTGCGCCAATACATTTTGATCTCACGCACATGGCTCTTGACGTTGAACAAAGCCGTCACCTGCGAATTTGTCTCTGCCTTGTAGGTCTGCTTGCAAATATTCTCGTCACCCCTTCACCACGAAATCACAAAGTTTTTCCCTTCGAATCTTTGAGACTTCGTGCCTTTGTGATCAAAAAACATGTCAACCTACTTTTTTTTGAGAAAACCACATTTGTATGACAACTATCACTTATTTGATACCGGCACCGGTGCTATACTTTAGCCTCTAACTGCCCACATCTCACCTTTCCAGGTCAGGCAGGGCAGCAGCAGGACAAAATCTTCTTAATCCTGCTGAAATTGCAGTTTGCGGAGCCTCCTTTGGAAAATACTACGAATGTTAAGCCTGTAAATGGATGGGTCTCAAGCGGGGCGCTAAAAGTTCTGGGGTTATTGCCCATAGTTATATTTATTGTCCTTATGGTAACCCTCAAATTTCAAGGATCGCACAATGTGTACGAAGCGCCCATGCTGTTGGCGTTCCTGAATACCATTTTTCTGTGCGCCATTCCATTGGGTGTGGCATACATGGCGGCAAAGAGTCACCAGTCCACCGGTCTTTTGTCTTTTCTGTTGATTGGGTGCGGACTTGTGTTTTTTGGAACCAGCAGTTTGTACGCCGGTTGGGTAATGCCGCTGGCTGGAGGACCCAACCCCACAGTCACCTTGCATAATCTTGGAAGCCTGCTTGCCGGGCTTTTCCAGTTTGCAGGGGTACATTTTTTTGTGCGTGAATTGGCGGGTATTCCGGAAAAAGGTCCCCGCCTTCAACGATATGGAATCATTTACGCAGGAATTTTTATTTTCGTATCCATACTGGCGGCACTGGCTTTTTGGGGAAGACTGCCCGTTTTTTTTGACCCGCTCACCGGTCCGAGTCTATTGCGGCAATTTGTTTTGGGTGGAGCGGTCTTTCTCTTCGCTGTGACCGGGCTGGGGCTTTTAGAGTCCCATGCTTTTGCAAAAACAGAATTTGCCTATTGGTATGGATTGGCGGTATGGCTGATTTTCATTGGATTGGCTTGTGTATTTCTTCAACCCAGCGTGGGAAGCGCACTGGGTTGGGCAGGACGGGGAGCGCAGTACATTGGCTGTATTTACTTTATCTTTGCCTTCCTGCAAAGTCGGCGGGAAATTCCAGCAGTGGATTCCAAAAAGGGCTGGACGCTTTGGCCTTATTTGGAGCGCCGAGTCAACGAACGGACTTCCGAACTGACTCAAATCAATACGGCGCTGCAAAAGGAAATCGCCGAGCGTCTGCGGACCGAGGAAGCGCTGAGTGAAAGTGAATCACGGTTCCATTTTATGTTTCAATATCACGATGCAGTCATGCTGTTGATCGACCCGGACTCAGGTCAGATCGTGGATGCAAACGAATCAGCGGAAAAATTCTATGGTTATTCGGTCTTCAAATTGAAAACCATGCGAATCGAAGATATCAACACTTTGCCTCCAGAAGAAGTGGAGCGGCTCCACCATCAGGCAAGTCTAAAAGGAATCAATCATTTTATCTTTCCACACCGCCTGGCGAGCGGTGAAATAAGAACGGTGGAAGCACACTCCTCCCCGTTTACTTTAAATGGTAAAACGACCTTGTTTTCAGTCATTCACGACATCACCGACCGTAAACAGGCGGAAAATTTATTACAACAAACCCGAAAAAATTACGAGACGTTTTTTAACAGCATAGATGATTTTCTGTTCGTTTTGGATGAACAGGGAAATATTCTGCACACCAATACCACAGTTACAGAGCGTCTGGGATATTCGGATCAGGAACTTCTCGGACAATCCGTTCTCATGATACACCCGCCCGAACGCAGGCAGGAAGCCGGACGAATCGTTGGCGAAATGCTGGCAGGCGTTACTGCATTTTGTCCTGTGCCGATCATGACAAAATCGGGCGAGCAAATCCCCGTGGAAACCAGAGTGACACGCGGTTTTTGGGACGGCAAACCTGTGATCTTTGGCGTCACCAAGGATATCTCACAACTCAAACTATCTGAGGAGAAATTTTCCAAGGCTTTTCAATCTCATTCAACGCTCATGGCATTGAGCCGCCAGGACGACGGCGAATACATTGAAGTTAATGATTTGTTCCTCGAAACGCTTGGTTTTACGCGCGAAGAATTGATTGGCAAAAAATCCTCAGAACTTAATCTCTTTGCCGAGCCGAGCCAGCGCAGCCAGATAATTGAAAACATGCAAAAAGATGGAGTAGTTAAAGATATTGAAGTGAAGGTTCGGACAAAAGACGGTTCACTGCGAACAGGCTTGTTTTCCATTGCCCCCATTTACGTTGGCAAAGACCCGTGTTTGTTGACGGTGATGGTGGACATTACCGAGCGCAAACATGCCGAGGTAGCATTAAGTGAGAGTGAGGAGAAATTCCGCGCCATTGTCGAACAATCGAGTGAAGGTATCATGCTGATTGACGAGCAGGGGATCATTATCGAATGGAATCGCGCACAGGAAAAGATCATGGGAATTACGCAAGCCGAGGCAATTGGCAACCCGGTCTGGGATATTCAATTTCGGCATGTACCCACCACGCGCAAGAACCACATGACCGTGGAAAAAATCAGGCAAAGCACGCTTACCATTTTGGAAACCGGCTTGTCAACTCAATTCAACCGCCCGATGGAAATGCAGATCGAGTCAGCTTCAGGCGAACTGAAAACCATCGTGCAAAACGCATTCTCCATCAAAACAGAAAAAGGCTATCGAATTGGCGCCATTATTTACGATATCACCGCGCACAAACTGGCAGAGGAAGCCTTAACCGCCAGCGAAGCCAAGAATCGAGCCCTGCTCAACGCCATCCCCGACATCATGATGTTATTAAATCAGGATGGATTAATTTTTGATTATCATACGCCAAGCATGGAAATGCTGGTTATGCCGCCGGAGCAATTTCTGCAAAAAAACTTCCGAGACTTTCTGCCGCCGGACGCGGTGCCAATGTTCCATGATTGGTTTGAAAAGGTGAAGATTACCGGACAAGTTCAAAATATCGAATTCGATTGGTCGCCAACAGATGGTAGGAAATCATTTGAGATACGCCTGACCGTTGTGGATAGTGAGCGTTTGCTGGCTATCGTACGGGATGTTACCGAACGCAAACAGGCTGAAAAAATAATCCGTCAATATGCCGATGAATTGGAGAAGCGGGTCGAAGAACGCACACTGGAACTTGTCCGCGCCAGCCATGCCAAGGATGAATTCCTCGCGACCATGAGCCATGAATTACGCACCCCGCTAACCGGCATTTTGGGCTATTCTGAAACACTGCTCGAAGGCGTGCGCGGTCCAATGCTCGAAAGACAGGAGCAGGCGGTTCAAATCATCCACTCCAGCGGCGAACATCTTTTGGGGTTGATCAACGAAATTTTGGATGTGTCCAGAATCGAGTCGGGTAAACTTGAACTTTTCCCGAAAAATATTGATGTGAACGAAATCTGCCAATCAAGTTTGGTTTTCATCAATCAATTGGCTGATAAAAAGTCCATCGCTGTCGAATATTTGCCGTCTCCAATTGCCCCATTCATTTTTGCAGATTCAAAACGCCTCAAGCAGATCCTCATCAACTTGCTCAGCAATGCTGTGAAATTCACTCCTGAAATGGGAAAAATAAAACTCGAAATCTGCCCGAACATCGAAGAAAGCCTGATGAGTTTTTCCGTCACAGACACAGGCATTGGTATCAGCCCGGAAAATCTTCAAAAACTTTTCAAACCTTTTACGCAAGTGGATGGCAGGCTGTCCCGTCAATACGAAGGCACAGGGCTGGGGCTGGCTTTGGTAAAGAAACTGGTTGAACTGCATAACGGCAGCATTGAAGTGCAAAGCGAAGTCGGCATTGGCAGCCGTTTCACTTTCACCCTTCCCTGGAAACAACTTCCAGTCTGAGCCATGCAATTTTATTTTCGACGATTCTTTTTCCGCGCCAATAATGCGGACGTGGTCGATTCGGATGCTTCCTGCTTTGGATGAGTAATCCCCGCCTCTTTTTCCACGCTCGGAGTTGACACGGTTTCAATCGGTATTTCCTTGGCTGACGGCGCTTCGACTACGCTCTGCGCGGGCTTGTTCTCGCGCACACGGCTCTTGGCGTTGAACAAAGCAGTCATCTGCGGATTTTCCTCTGCCTTGTAGGTTGGGCTTGCAGCCCGACTTGCAAATTTTTTCATAACCCAATCCCGCATCAACCCCACATCATGCTTGGTGATAATCAACCTGCGGACAGCAATATCAAACGGCAGGAGCAACGCGGCGATCAACAACAACCACGGCGCAATCGGTTGTGAGGCGTGTGCCGCTTTGAGATTATGCTTGAAAATATCCGCAGGAATGGGCGACGAAACCTGCCCGTTGCCCAATGCCGATAGTTTTAGTAACAGGTCAGGGTTGGGGTCGATGCGCTGATATTCGGGGGAATAGGACAACGCCCAGCCCGTCGTCTCGGCAAATGAAGCGTCTTCCGATTTCCCAGAAAAACGAATCAGATAAATGCCCTGTTCAGTCGGCGCAAATTCAGATTCGTATCGCCCAGGCGCAACCTGCGAGAACGTGACCGTTTGCGCTTCGCCATTTGGCGCGACAATGCTGGCTTCAATTTGATAGGCGTTGAGAAACTCACCCGTGCGGCTGCGCGCATCCAAAACCATGGTGGCAGTTTCGCCATGCGATTCCACGCTCATTTGCAACGCAGAGTTAAGCGAGTCGTTAATGGTGTAGCGCACGGCTTGCGCCCAGAAGGTCGGGAAGATTTCCGAGCGCGCCCAATCCCGCGCCCAGCGACCCGTGGCATCTGAGGTGAAGGCGACCGACCTGCCCAAGCCATATTGCCATGCCGCGAGAATTGGGTCGCCCTTATCTGATTCAAGAATCACTTGCGCGAGGTCTTTGGCGCTGGATGCCACATAGCCATGCAAGCGCGGCGCTTCGGTAACGCCCGCCAAAATCGGCGATGAATTAACCAACGTGGGAAAAAATGATTCTTCAACAATATAGGCGCGGCTGGCAAGCGTGGTTTCTTCGGTGAAGATGGTGGCAATGGTGCTTGCGTTGTTGGTAAAGTGATAACGTCCGCCGCCGAGCGCCGCAAGGTCTTTGAGGAAGGGCGCGGCATCGTTGCCCACGCCGACCGTGGAAAGCGTGATGCCGTTTTCCGTGTATAACTTTTCGACCAATTCTGGAATGCCCGTAATGTCCGCGCCGCCGTCAGTCAGCAGGATAACGTGTTTTACTTTTGCAGGGTCATCAGGCAGCACTTTCGACATCGCCAGCAAGCCCGCGTAAATATCTGTGCCGCCGCCGATTTGAATGCTGCCGATGGCATTGACAACTTCATCCTGATTTTGCAGGTCAGTCATCGGCACAACCCAACTAGCGGTATCGTCAAAGGCAATCACGCCCACGCGGTCGGTTGGAAATAATAATTCTGTTGAACGCGCCGCCGCTTCTTTGGCAAGTTCCAGTTTGGTCACGCCGCCGCTGGTTTCGCTCATGCTTCCCGAATGATCAATGATAAAGACGATACTCAACGACGGGCGGCGCTGTTCGTCCTTGATTTGCATATCCACAGGCAGGGTTTCTTCGAGCGGCGTTCCATAATAACCGCCCACGCCAAAACTCGTTGGTCCGCCCACCGCCACCAATCCGCCGCCGAGATCGCGGACATACGATTGCAAGGTTGTCATTTGGTTGTTATCCAAAGCGCGCGCGGGGACATCCACCAGCACAACAGAGTTGTATTGCGCGAGAGTCGGCAAATCCGCGGGCAGAAGGCTCGGCGTGATAACTTTCACATCAAAGCCAGCCGAGGTGAGGACTTGCAGGAGGAGGGAATATTCATCGGGACGCGGCTTGCCATCGGGCAGGGATTCGCCTGCGGGCGGCGCAACCATCAACACCCGTGGCGGCCCCTCGACCTGTGAGAAGGTATCCAGCCGATTGTTTTGGTAGAAGGCGTCCTGCTCAGGCGTAATCTGCACTTGATAACTGACAAAACCCGTTTCCTGTGCGGTGAGCGGCAGGCTGAGAGTTTGGTTTCCCTTGTGCAGTTCGTGCGTGGCTTCGTATAAAATTTGATTCTTTGCCAGCACGCGCACCGTTGCCCGCGTGGATTGATTGGCTTGAATGGTCACGTTTAAGTTGAACTGTTCCCCACTGCGGAGATGCTTTGGAACATCCACGGCAGTTACCAACGCCTCGGTGGAAATTTGATTTACAAACGGCATGACCACCATTTGCACATCCGCCGCAGACGCAAACTTCGCCGCGTTGAGCGCATCGCCTGTGGTCTCGGCTCCATCCGAGAGAATTACCATGCGCTTGGCATATCCCGACGGATAAAGCGCCAGTCCAAGTTGAATGGCTTCGGCAAGGTCGGTTTGATTGGTGACAGGAATGGAAGTGATGGCAGCCAGTTCACTCAACGCCGACATCGGGCGTTCCACCAGCGCGTCCGCGCCGAAGAGGATGATGGCGGCTTTATCGTCCGCGCCGATGGATTTCAGCGCCTCACGAATATATCCCACTTCCTGCTCCACGGCTTGCTGTGGCATGGAGTCGGATACATCCATGAGGAAGACGACTGCGAGATTGTTTCCGCTTTTGACGAGTTCGAGACCAGCGATGGAGAGAATGAGGCAGAGAATGATAATGAGTCGCAGAACAAGGGAAGTTAATTCACGCCTTCTCGATGCGCCCTTACTCGGCGCGCCAATATAAACCACAAGTGGCACGAGGAGAAGTAAGAGGAGAAAGAGGGGTGATGTGAATCGCATGTTTTATGTTTTTCGTCCTGAGCGAAGTCGAAGGATATACGTCCAAAAAGCGCTTCGACTGCACTCAGCGCGAATGAATTTTACGCATCTTCGTCCTGAGCGAAGTCGAAGGACGGGTTGGCGGGAGGCGGCGCTTCGACTTCGCTCAGCGCGGAGGTCTCTAATTTTTTCTTTTCTCTTCTTTCACGTTCGTCCGTCACAATTTGATGAATGGCGTCAAAGTCATTTCGAATCAAGGCTTCTTTTTTTGCACGGCTCCAGCCTTTGATTTGCCTTTCAAATCGCAAGGCGTCAGAGTATCTGTCAACTTCTTCTGAACACCAAACAAGTTTCACTGGACGGCGAGTGTAAGTATATGCCTCTTTTGAAACGCCTTCCTGATGTTGCCACACGCGTCTTTCTACATCCGCGGCACTGCCAGTGTAGTATGAGCCATCAGAGCAGAGAAGAATGTAAACGCGGTAGGGCATGGTAAATTCCTTTTGCTATGAAACCTTCGTCCTGAGCGAAGTCGAAGGACATGGGGATGGAGTAAAAAAGGCACTTCGACTTCGCTCAGTGCGAACATTCAGTGCGGAGTATCTTCGTCCCGAGCATAGTCGAGGGGGCTTGTGTGTGAATGCGCTTCGACTACGCTCAGCGCGAATGGACGGCGCGAAAACTCTTGCGATGGAACACTTGCCACTCAAT
>JAIFKY010000207.1 GCA_020049345.1 Anaerolinea sp. | reverse complement strand
GAACTGCGCGAAGAGTGCGGCGCATCCCTGCTCAGCGTGGATGGCGAACTTGGCGCGGTCATCGAATATAACTTTTCCAAAGAAAAGGATTTCGATGTCTTCAAAATGACATCACATTATTATTTCTGCCGCGCAGGGGATGATTTCGGCGCGCAAAAACTGGATGATTACGAAAAAGATTTGGGTTTCAAACCTGTCTGGGTGGATATTGAGGATGCAATTTCAAACAATCGCGCATTGCTTGCTTTGCCCACTCCCCCCGAATGGCTGCGGCGTGAAATTTTTGTCCTCGACTATATCAGAGTTTGTAGGGCGGGTTTTTAATCTACCACTCGCCAAAATCAAGGAAGCGTCACGCTGAAAGCGCGACCTACGGAAGCACATCCAGCAGTTTTGTTGTATCCTGCAAAATCAAATCCGCGCCCATTTTTTGTAACTCAGGCTCTTCGCCAAAGCCGCACAGCACGCCCACGGTTTGCGCACCCGCGGATTTACCCGCGCGGATGTCCACGGTAGTGTCGCCGATCATCAGGCAGTTTTTGGGGGAAACGTTCATTTTTTGCGCTGCCAGCAGAATCGGATCGGGGTAGGGCTTGGTATGTTTTGCCGATAAACCAGTCACGATCACATCAAAGTATTTAACAAGACCAAATTGTTCAAGGAAAGCCATTGTGCCTTTTTCGTCACGCGCGCTGACCACCGCCATCGGGTAACGCCCATGCAGTAGTTTGAGCGTTTCATCCACACCGGGGACGAGCATGAATTTCTTTGGCGAATGCCTGCGGCGGAGAGACAGCCAGTTAATAATGGCAACCATCTCATCATCAATATCAAGCCTATCGGCCTGTCCAAGCAGTGCATTGCCGGGCGCTTCGATCCACATGATGAATCGGCGCGCAGCGCGAGCGGGTTCTTTGAACAGGATGCGCGGAAAAAAGAGCGCAACTTTTTGTATGTACAAATCGTCGGTATCGCTAAGCGTTCCGTCAACATCAAAGCAAAGGGCTTTTACGCGTTGCAAATCAAGTGACATGGCGCAATTGTACCAAAAGGGCTATACTTCGCTTTTAAGGTTATCAAAATACTGCTAAATATGATTTAATAAATCCATGCCAGAAGATCGCTCCCACTCTTTACTCGAATTATTGATCAATGTCAGCCGTGAGGTTGCCACAGCGTTGGACCTACGCACGGTCTTGCAGCGCCTGCTTTACGCTGCCATGCAGCATGTCGGGGGAGAGCGCAGCAGTATTATTGTGATGGACGACGCCGGCAAACCTGTGGATGCAACCATCGTCTATGGGAAACAATTCCACGAACATACCACCCAGCAATTGCGAGACACCGTAGAACGCGGACTTGCCGGTTGGGTTGTGCAATATCGCAAACCGGCGCTTGTGCCAGATACCAGCAAGGATGATCGCTGGCTGCGCCGCGCAGATGATTCAATTGACAAGAGCGGCGCAAAGTCCGCAATCTGCGTCCCGTTGATGGCGCGAGACCGATTGGTGGGCGTGCTGACGCTTGTACACTCCGTACCCAATGCGTTCAACGAAGAACATTTGAATTTGATGCAAGCCATCGCTGACCAGGCCAGTGTGGCTGTTTTGAATGCGCGTTTATATAACGAGAGTCAACGAACTGCGCGGGTGATGACTGCGCTGGCAGAGGGTGCGGCCGCGATCAACAGTTCGCTGGAAATGACAGATGTTTGGCGGCGCGTGCTTAATCAAACCATGCAAGCCTTGCAGGTTGAAACTGTGGCTTTGGCGTTGATTGATGTTGTAAATAACGATCTTATCTTTCAGGCTGCCGCAGGCAATAACTCTGACACAATTCCTGGCAGGCGTATCCTTGGTGGACAGGGATTGGCGGGATTGGTAATTCGTGACGGGCGCGGGTTGGTTGTACCAGCCGTCAAACTGGATTCTCACTATAGTGAAGCCGACAGGTTCGGGGGAGTCGAGATGCGGGCTGTTGTCATCGCCCCAATCCAGTCACAGGGAAAAGTCATCGGCGTGTTAATGGCGATCAATCCGATCTCCGGCGCGTTTGATCCTGATGCGCTGTTGGTGATGACCGGACTGGGGAGTCTCGCGGGAACGACGATTCAGAACGCGCAATTTTTAGATCGTCTGAAGAAAGCGCATCAACGCTATCGCGAACTGTTTGAAGACAGCGTTGACCCGATCTTGATCACAGACTGGGAAGGCAAAATTTTGGAAGCGAACCGCCAGGCAGTGGCTTTGAGCGGGTATGATAATGAATTGTTGCGCACCATGCGTATTGATCAACTGCACGAGGTTAAGTGGAATAAAACCGGACTGGGCTTTGAAGCACTTAAGCATGTTGGCTGTAATTACGATTCGGTTTTACGCCAGAAGAACAATGGCACGATGCCCATAGAAGTTCACGCGCATCGCGTGGAGTTTGACGAGGCTGATTCTGTGCAATGGATTTTGCGCGACATTACCGAACGCAAAGAATTGGATGCCCTGCGCGATGACATGATTGCCATGATCTACCATGACATTCGCTCGCCGCTTGGCAACATTGTTTCAAGCCTTGAGTTGATGGATGGCATGATCCCCAAGGACGAGACCTTGCAAACCATGCTCAACATCGCCAAAAATTCCACCGGACGTATTCAGCGTTTGGTGAATTCCCTGCTTGACATCAATCGGCTCGAATCGGGTCAGCAGATCGTGGATCAACACGCCATAGACCCGCTGGTATTGATTCGCGAATCACTGCGGGATGTTGAGCCGTCGGCTTCGGGGCGTCATCAAAAAATGGAAAATAAAGCGATGGGCGTGCTCCCACTTATTTGGGTGGATGTGGATATGATCCACCGCATGTTCATTAACCTGCTGGAAAACGCAATCAAATACACACCGGTCGGCGGGCAGATTGAGATCGGCGCGCAGACCGATACGGGGTCGTCTGTTAAGTTTTGGATCCGCGACAACGGACCTGGCATTTCCGCCGCGGATCGCGAGCGAATTTTTGATAAATTTACCCGCCTGCGCGGAAACAACAGTCCCAGCGGACTTGGCGTAGGCTTGGCTTTTTGCAAACTTGCCGTGCAGGGACATGGCGGACAAATTTGGATCGAAAGTGAATTGGGTAAAGGAACCACCTTCTGGCTGACGTTGCCTGTTGCACAAAAGAAGGAAACAGGTCAACTTAAGCGCCAAACCGGCCGGCTGGTAATGAAGGAAGACAGACCATCGTAATCTAGTTCGCGGCTTTCAACCAACTAATTAATTTCTCAGGAGCAGTATGCAGGAAATAACCAGTAATGTTTATATTGAAGACCAATTTCACGGGGTTACACTGGGGGTAATTGTTACTCCGCGTGGACTCATTCAAATTGACGCGCCCCCCTCACCGGAAGATGCCCGTTCATGGCGCGCCGCGCTTATGAATCTTGGCGGCGGCATGGAGCGCGCGCTTGTCAACCTTGACGCACACCCAGACAGAACACTTGGCGCGCGCGCCATGGATTGCACCGTGATCGCGCACGAGAAAACCGCCAGCGCATTTCGCGCCCGCCCGAATACTTTTAAAGCGCAAGGTGAAGAAACCGGCGCAGACTGGGAATCCATCCCCGGGTTGGGCAGTGTGCGCTGGGCGCCGCCCGAAATTTCGTTCCTTGATCAAATGACCTTGCACTGGGGCGACACGCCAGTAATGCTTGAACATCATGCAGGTCCTTCCAGCGGATCAATTTGGGTGCGTTTGCCTGAGGAAAAAATTGTTTTTGTTGGCGATATTGTACTTAAGAATCAACCGCCGTTTTTTGCGGGCGCAAACCTTACCGACTGGATTACAGCGCTTGATCTTTTGCTTGGGGCTGAGTTCAAAGGATATACCATCATCAGCAGCCGCGGCGGCGTGGTAACGACAAACATCGTCAAGACGCAGCTTGATTTTATAAAACAAGTTCATGATAAGGTGGATAAAGTCACAGCAAAAAAAGCAAATCCCGCCGCAATTGAAAAACTGGTCACCACGCTCCTGCCCTCGTTCAAAGCCCCAGCCGCGCGCCAAAAACAGTTTGCCCAGCGTTTACGTTATGGACTAATCCACTACAATTCACGCCCAAGTCATATCTCCGGGCAGTTTAACGAAAACCAATAATGAACACGGCTCAACCCATTTTAGAGTTAACACGTGGGCGCGTGGTTGAATCAAAGCACTTTGGTTCCATTATTGTGGTTGACTCAACAGGAAAAATTTTACATTCGCAAGGCGACTCTCACACAGTCGCCTTTTTGCGCTCATCAGCCAAGCCGTTCCAAGCCATCCCATTTGTTGAACGCGGCGGTGTGGAATATTTCCACTTCACGCAAAGCGAACTTTCCATCTCATGCGCTTCACACGAAACCGCGCAACTTCACCTGGATACGGTCAAGGCAATGCAGGCAAAGATCGGAATTCAGGAAGATCATTTGCAATGCGGCGCGCACCTGCCCGGTGATGCGGAGATGCTGCGAATGGTCATCAAACAAGACATCAAACCGACCGCCAACTTCAACAACTGCTCGGGCAAACACACCTCCATGCTGGCACACGCCAAAATGCGCGGATTGCCGCTGGAGAATTACCTCGATCACGACCATCCCATTCAACAGGATATTCTCGCCACGTTTTCAGAAATGTGCGGAATTGAAAAAGAAAAAGTTGAATTGGGCATTGACGGTTGTTCCGCGCCAAATTTTGCCGTGCCAATTTTCAATGCGGCATTGGGCATGGCGCGGTTGTGTGATCCGCGCGGATTAAGCGAAGCCCGCGCAACCGCCTGCGGAAAGATCACATCTGCCATGACCGCCCACCCGGAAATGGTCAGCAACCACGGCGAATTTGACTGCGAATTAATGAAGGCAGGCTCGGGAAAAATCGTCACCAAGCGCGGCGCAGAAGGGTTTCAGATCATTGGCTTAATGCCCGGCGTGTATGGTGAGAACGGCGTGGGCATTGCCTTCAAAGTCACAGACGGCGACTCTTCACGCATGAGCGAAAATTTGGAATCCAGCGCGCGCGTGCGTCCTTCGGTTACGCTGGAAATTTTGCGCCAACTAAACGTTTTGAATGAAGCGCAATTAAAATCCCTTGCAAAATTTGGTCCCGTAAAACAGCTCAAAAATTATCGCGGACTTGTGACCGGCGAATCGCATCCGGTGTTTGATCTTTTGACATGAAGAATCTAAAGGCGCGCGCGCTTGCGATCCACGAAAAATTGATCGAAGCCTTTGGCGAACCCATCTGGCGTACGCCCCTGCCCGCCATTGACGAACTTGTTTCCACCATCCTTTCACAAAACACAAATGATGTAAACCGTGATCGGGGATTTAATGCACTGCGCGCAAAATTCCCAACCTGGGAAGCCGTGCGCGATGCCGCCCCCGAAGCGGTAATCGAAGCCATCAGACCTGCCGGACTCGCGAATCAAAAAGGACCGCGCATCCAGCAGGTTTTGCGTTCCATCTCGGAGGAACGCGGCGCGCTCAATCTCGACTTTTTGGCTGGTCTGCCCATCGAGGAAGCCCGCGCCTGGCTGACGAAGTTCAACGGCGTGGGACCAAAAACAGCCGCCATCGTTCTATGCTTTTCGCTCAACATGCCCGCCTTTCCGGTGGATACGCACATCTACCGCGTCAGCGGGCGGACTGGCTTGCGCCCTGAAAAGATGACCGTGGAGCAGGCTCACCCGCATTTGGAATCTCTCTTCCCGCCTGAAACTTATTACGCCGCGCATTTGAATCTCATCCGCTTGGGGCGCGAGGTGTGCGGGGCACGCAAGCCAAATTGCGCAGAGTGCCCGATTCGGAAGTTGTGTGATTTTGGGATGGCGAGTCGGTAGGTTGGTAGATTGGTGAAAATGGAAATTCCCCCAGTTAGCATTGCTTTGGAAGAACTTGGCGTTCCGCATAAAATATTTCGACACGAAAACCCTGTCACATCATTTGAGCAGGCGGCGAGTGAACGCGGTCAGCGGGTGTCACAGGTGGTGCGCAGTATTTTATTCCGCGTCGCAGAAGATGATTTTGTAATGGTCTTGATCGCGGGCTCGGCGCAAATTTCGTGGAAAATACTGCGTAAACATCTTGGACGGTCGCGCATTACAATGGCTACGGAAGATGAAGTGCTTTCGGCAACGGGTTACCGAGTTGGGGCGGTGAGTCCCTTTGGGTTGCCGCACCCGCTCAAAGTGTTGATCGATCCGAGTGTGCTCGACGAAGATGAAATATCCATCGGGTCAGGAATCCGCAATACGGCGGTCATCCTCAACAGCGCGGATTTACATCACGCTTTGAACAATGCAGAAGTTGTTTCGTTGATTGAACATCAATAAAAGGACAATTATGGATCATGTCGTTTTTCTCGCGCTTGGAAGTAACATGGGCAACCGCCTTGCGAATCTCAATGCGGCAATCAGCAATTTGACTCCGCAAATGGCAGTGAAAAATAAATCATCGGTCTATGAAACGCCGCCCTGGGGCTTCACCGAACAAGCCCCATTTTTGAATCAGGTGGTGAAGGTGAATACTTATCTAAAGCCGCAGGCGCTTTTGGGTCATTTGAAAAGGCTTGAGGTGGCTTTGGGGCGTGTGCCAAATTTTCAAAACGGACCGCGTTTAATTGACATTGATATTTTATTTTTTGATGATCTGACGCTGGATACGCCGCCGCTTGTGATTCCGCATCCGCGTTTGCATGAGCGCGCTTTTGTGCTTGTGCCTCTGGCTGAGATCGCGCCCGATCTCGTTCATCCAATTTTGGGGAAGCCGATCCACCAACTGTTGGATGGGCTGGATCGAAGCGACATCAAATTATTTAAGTAGGTCAGGTTTGTTGCCTGACCATATATAAGACTTGTCGGGCTGCAAGCCCGATCTACAATAGACCTCTTGCAAAAGTCCATTTTTTGACCACAAAGGCACAAAGTCTCGAAGACTCAAAGGAAAAAACTTAGTGACCTGATGTCTTGGTGACTTTGTGGTTTACAACGCTTTACTTATGCAAGAGGTTTAATAAAAATTCAAAGGAGATTTACAAATGGATATTGAAGTCATTCACCGCCCGTCTTATTCGTTGGCAATTGCAAAACTTACTCCAAACGAGCGCATCCGCGCCGAGGCTGGCGCAATGGTCAGCATGTCAAGCAGTGTCTCAATTGAGACCAAAGCCGAAGGCGGGTTTCTCAAATCGTTGGGACGCGCCGTGCTTGGCGGCGAGTCATTCTTCCAAAATTTTTTCCTGGCTTCTGCCGCAGGCGGCGAGATCACCCTCGCGCCTGAACTCCCCGGCGACATTGTGGTAATTGAAATGACCGGCAACAAATTAATGGTGCAGGCTGGTTCATACATGGCTTCTGAGACAAGCATTGAATTGACCGCAAAAATCAGCGTGAAGGCGTTGATGTCAGCGGAGGGCGTTTCGATGCTTGAAGCCTCTGGCACAGGCACGCTATTGGTTTCATCCTACGGCGCGGTCTTTGAGAAAACTCTTGGCGCAGGCGAAAAATATATTGTGGACACATCTCACCTCATTGCGTTTGATGCGGCCATGAGTGTGCAACCCAAGCCCATCGGCGGGATCAAATCTACCCTGTTCAGCGGTGAAGGCTTTGTGATCGAATTGACGGGTCCGGGAAAAATCTACATCCAAACCCGCTCGCCGCAGGCGTTGATCAACTGGATTATTCCGCAGTTGCCCAAGCCGCCGTCATCCTCATCCAATCATTAAATTGCCATTGGCTTGTATAATAGATGCAGGGCGAGTTGACTTCGCCCTGCATTTTCTTTTGCCGCAACGTTTTCCTGTGTGATCAAATATTTTAGACACGCCTTTGGCTTTTCGGAGGGCTTAGCCCTCGAAAGAGCAAAGGTTTTCTTAGAGAGCGTTTCTTAAATCCAAGTTTGTACGAGAAAAGAGCATTAATCACAGAGATTTTTTATAGTTCTTCTCAGTGATCTTCGTGATCTCAGTGGTAAAAAAGCCTTTAAGAAACACTCTCTTGGTGAGATCTGTTCGTTCCGTGGTGAAATCTTTTGTTTTCGGCTTGTCCGAGTTAGGAGACTTATGAAAATTGTCCGTTATCAAACCAATGGCGACGCGCCAAAACATGGCTGGATGCTGGATGACAAGATCGGGGAAATTCAGGGCAACATCTTCGGCGAATACCGCAGGCGTGAAGCAAAAACGCCGCTGGCTGAAGTGAAACTTGCCGCGCCTTGCCTGCCAAGTAAAATTTTGTGCGTGGGGCGTAATTACGTGGAACACGCCAAAGAACTTGGCAACGAAGTGCCCAAGGTGCCGCTGATCTTTATGAAGCCGCCATCTTCAATCATCGCAAACGGCGAGAATATTATTTTGCCGCCGCAATCAAAACAGGTTGAGCATGAAGCGGAACTTGTTGTCGTCATCGGTAAACGCGGACGAAACGTCACGCCTGAAACAGCAAAGGAATATATCTTCGGGTACACCATTGGCAATGACATCACCGCGCGCGACCTGCAAAAATCTGACGGACAATGGACCCGCGCCAAAGGCTTCGACACGTTCTGCTCCTTCGGACCGTGGATCGACACCGAGTTCGACGCGTCTGACGCAGTGGTCACCTGCCGCGTGAACGGGCAGATGCGCCAAATGGCATCCACGCGCGACATGGTTTTCAACGTCAGCACCTTGATCGCGTACATCTCATCGGTGATGACGCTTGAACCCGGCGACATCATTTTTACCGGCACTCCCGCAGGCGTAGGCGAGTTAAAGAATGGCGATGTGGTGGATATTGAAATTGAAGGGCTTGGGAAGTTAAGCAACCCGGTAAAAATATAGGTGCAGGTCAGGCTTTTAGCCTGACATTTTCCCTGCTCTTTCTCGGCTCTTTCGGGGCTGAGCCCCCGAAAAAGCCATTAACCGCCTACACGGAGAACCTCATGACCACAAATGAATTTGAAACCTTCCTCACAGAATATCCCACGTACGCAAAAACCGAATCCATAGATACGCTTCGCAAAAAAGATTATTCGCGTCTTGATCGCGGCGAACATATTTATCTTGATTACACCGGCGGCGGCATTTATGCAGAATCGCAGATTGAAAAGCATCATCAACTGCTGCACGAAAATGTATTTGGCAATCCGCACTCGTCCAACCCCACATCGCTTGCGGCGACTGAAATTGTTGAAAGCGCGCGCAACTACATCCTCAAATTTTTCAACGCCGACCCGAATGAATATCTCGCCATTTTCACCGCCAATGCCAGCGGCGCGTTGAAGTTAATCGGCGAGTCTTATCCGTTTTCAAACGGGCGTTATCTGCTCACTTTCGACAACCACAACTCGGTCAACGGGATTCGGGAATTTGCTCACGCGCGCGGCGCGAATGTGACCTACATTCCGGTCATTCTGCCCGATATGAGTTTCGACGCTTCGCAACTGGAAATGGAACTGAATCAGCCTTCGGAGAGCGGACACAACCTGTTTGCTTTCCCCGCGCAATCCAACTTCTCCTCGGTCAAACATCCGTTGGAATGGATCGAAAAAGCCCACGCTCATGGCTGGGACGTGCTGCTCGACGCCGCCGCATACGTGCCGACCAATAAACTTGACCTGAGCAAAGTTAACCCCGATTTTGTGCCGATCTCATTCTATAAAATCTTTGGTTACCCAACCGGACTCGGCGCATTGATTGCGCGTAAAACTGCCCTGGCAAAATTAC